>DASYFZ010000328.1:0-4092 GCA_036000295.1 Solirubrobacteraceae bacterium | reverse complement strand
GAGGCTGCGGATGCCGCGGATGCGACCGTTCCGCTAGAGGCTGCGGATGCCGCGGATGCGACCGTTCCGCTAGAGGCTGCGGATGCCGCGGATGCGACCGTCGGAGCCGGTGCCGCCGGTGCCGCCGATCCCGCCGATGCGCCAGAGCCGCCCAGGTACGTCGGGCACGAGCGCGAAAATACGAACGTGGACGAACATGGACGCGTGGACCTGGCTCGACTCGCGTGGCTGGGGACCGTGGGCGCGTGCCTGATCGCGGTAGCGATCCTGGTCGTCGAGGGTTACTACGGCTATGCGGCGGTCACGTTCGCCGTCGCCGCGTCAGCGGCGCTCAACCTGACCTAGCGGGGCCGCCCGAGAACGCGAGGCTCCCGCGGTTGCTCGGTGGCGACCGACGCGAGCACCTCGCCCGGCCGAACGCGGTCCTCGGGCTCGAGGTGGATCAGCACGTCTGCGTTCAGTAGGCGCGAGGCGATCCTGTCCTGGAGCTCGTGCGCAGTGCGGTGGGCGTCCTCGAGCGACGTCCCTGCCCGGAACTGGACGTGCAGGTCGATGTAGCGGCGTGCGCCCGCCTTGCGCGTTCGCAGCTCGTGGTAGCCGACGACACCGCGCGGCGCGAACTCCTCGATCGCATCCCGGACCTCGTCCACCTCCTCGGCCGGCAGCGCCTCGTCGACGAGCACCCGCGAGGAGCCCAACAGCAGGCGCACGCCGGTGACGACGATCGCCGCAGCCACGGCCAGCGCGATCACCGGGTCAAGCCAGTAGGCACCGGTGATCTTCACGAGGATCAGCCCGACCATGACTCCGCCCGAAGTCAGCGCGTCGGTCCGCAGGTGCGCCGCGTCGCCGGCCAGCGCGGGCGAGTCCGTGCGCCGCGCATTGCGATCGAGGATCGCAGACACGATGAGGTTGACCGCGACCGACACGCCTGCGACCGCGATGCCGAGGCCGATGAATTGAAGCTCGGTGTGGTTGGCCAGATGGCGGATCGCCTCGAACGCAATCGCGGCCGACCCGACCATGATCAGGATCCCCTCGATCGCCGCGGACAGGTTCTCGATCTTCTCGTGGCCGTAGCGATGGCGATCGTCGGCCGGGGCGTCGGCCTTGCGTACCGAGACGAATGCGACCACCGAGGCGACGAGGTCGATGCTCGAATGCACGGCCTCGGTCAGGATCGCCACCGACCCGGTGACCGAACCGGCGATCACCTTGAGCAGGATCAGCGCCGAGTTCGAGATGATCGACAGCGCCGCCGTGCGCAGCTTCTTGCGCGGAATGGCTGGGTCCGAGGCGCTCACGTGTTCAGCCACTCCACGAGCGCTCGGATCGCGTTGCCGCGATGGCTGATGGCATCCTTCTCGAGCTCGGAGAGCTCGGCCATGGTTCGATTCTCCCGGTCTTCGTCGGGAATGAACGCAGGGTCGTAGCCGAACCCGCCCGACCCCTTCGGCTCAGCCGCCAGACGTCCGGTGCAGTCGCCGAAGAAGACGTGCTCCTCGCCAGTCTCCGGGTGTACATACGCCACCGCACATACGTAGCGTAGGCCGCTGCCCGCGGGCGCCTCGCGCAGCAGCTTGTCGAGGTTCTCCTGGTCGGTGGCGTCGGGCCCGGCGTATCGCGCCGAGCGCACCCCGGGCACGCCGCCCAGGGCTTCGGACTCGATTCCCGAGTCGTCGGCGATCGACGGCCGGCCGGTCGCCTGCGCGGCGGTCCTGGCCTTGGGAAGCGCATTGTCGGCGAACGTCTCGCCGTCCTCGGGCGGCAGCGTCACGCCGTCGGGTAGTGGATCGACCGCAATCCCGGCCGGGGCCAGCAGCCGGCTGACTTCGGCGAGCTTGTGTGGGTTGCGGGTCGCGAGCACGACTGCGGAGATCGGCTCGGTGGGCATGGCTCACGCCTTCGCCGTTGTGACCGCCTCGTCCTGAAGAGCTCGCAGCCCTTCAATCCCGTGGGCGGCCAGGACGAGTAGGTCGTCGAGGTGAGCGCGCGAGAGCGGTGTGCGCTCGGCCGTCGCCTGCACCTCGACCAGGCCGCCGTCGCCCGTCATCACCACGTTGGCGTCCACTTCGGCGGTCGAGTCCTCGCTGTAGTCGAGGTCGAGCAGTGGCGTGCCGTCCACGATCCCGCACGAGACCGCCGCAACGGTCCCGGTCAGCGGCGTGCGCTCCAGCATCCCGTCCGCGATCAGGCGTTCGCACGCCAGGCTCAGCGCCACCATCCCGCCCGTTATCGAGGCGCAGCGCGTGCCGCCATCGGCCTGCAGCACGTCGCAGTCGATGTAGATGGTCCGCTCACCGAGCGCCGAGAAGTCGACCACGCCGCGCAGCGAGCGGCCGATCAGCCGCTGGATCTCGACGGTGCGCCCGTCCGGGCGCCCGCGCGTCGAGTCGCGCTGCTTGCGCTCGCCGGTCGAGGCGGGAAGCATCCCGTACTCCGAGGTCACCCACCCGCGGCCCGATCCCATCAGCCAGCGGGGGACGCTCTCTTGCGCCGAGGCGGTGCAGATCACGCGGGTCTCGCCCATCGAGATAAGCGCCGAGCCGGTCGCCGTGCGCACGAATCCGGGCTCGATCACCGTCGGGCGCAGGTCGTTGGCGGCCCGGTCGTAGCTGCGTTTCGTGCTCATGCGGCCACCCTTGCGCTCAGATCGACGTGAACAACCTCCCCCAGCGGCATCTGCAGAAAGCGCGTCCCGATCGTGCGAAACGGCTGCACGTCGCCGGTGCAGGCAAAACGGTAGGTCCCCTCGGTGGCGCGGGCGTTCAGGAGATCGCGCGACGCGAGCGCCCGCTCGACGCTGCGCGCCACCCCCGTCCCCGACGTGACGAGCGTCACCCCGCGCCCGAGGATCCGCTGGAGCATCGACGCGACCAGCGGGTAGTGGGTGCAGCCCAGGATCACCGTGTCCACGTCGGCCGCCCGCAAAGGCGCGCAGTACTCGCGCACGGTCTCGACGATGTGCTCGTCGAACGGGAACCCGCCCTCGATGATCATCGCCAGGTCCGGGCAGGCGACGCTCTCGAGATGCACGTGCGGGTCGGCGCCCAGGACGGCTCGCTCGTAAGCCCCGCTGGAGACGGTCGCCGGGGTGGCGAGCAGCCCGATGCGGCCGTTGTGGCTGCCCGCGACGGCAAGCTGCGTCGCCGGAGCGACGGCTCCGATCACGTCGATGTCGAGACCGCGTGCCTCCAGCTGGCGCTCGATCGCGGGCAGCGCCACGGAGCTGGCCGAGTTGCATGCGACGACGATCAGCTTGGCGCCGGAGTCGAGCAGGTACTCCGTGTCCTCGATCGCGAATTGCCGGAGCTCGTCGGCGCTGCGGCCGCCGTAGGGCATGCGACCGGTGTCACCGAGGTACACATAGTCCTCGGTGGGCAGCGACACGAGCAGCTCGTGCAGGACTGTGAGTCCGCCGACGCCTGAATCGAAGACGCCGACGGGCTGGTCGGGCGACGCGGACATCGATCGCATGGTGCCAGACGGCCGGGTCGCTGCCACCACACCCCGGTAGCTTCCCGCCGATGCGCGCCCTGATCGTCACGAACATGTACCCGTCGCCGGCTCGCCCGGCGCTCGGGAGCTTCGTGCGCGACCAGGTCGATGCGCTGTCGCGGATCCCGGGCGTCGACCTCGACGTATTCGCGTTCGACCCGGGCGGCGGCGGTGCGTACGTTCGCGGTGCGCGAGGCCTGCGTCGCCGGTACGGGCGCGAGCGCTTCGACGTCGTGCATGCGCATTTCGGGCTGTCGGCGTGGCCGGCGTTCGCGGCGCGCGGCACGGCGCGGGCAGTGACTTTGCACGGCACCGACCTGGCACACCCGCGCTCGCGGCTGATCACGCTCGGCGCGCTGCCGCTGCTCGATCTCGTCGCGACCGTGTCCGAACCACTGGCTCGCGAGGTCCCGCGATGGGCCGTGCGCCACGCGCGAGCTGTGCTGCCGTCGGGCGTCGACGTCGAGCGCTTCCGTCCGATCCCGCGGGCCGACGCCCGGCGAGCGCTCGGCCTTGATCCCGAGCGTCCCTGCCTGCTGTTCCCAGCCGATCCGGCGCGCCCCGAGAAGCGCCACGATCGGGCGCGGCAGGTTG
>DASYFZ010000296.1:0-2684 GCA_036000295.1 Solirubrobacteraceae bacterium | reverse complement strand
CTTCGCAAGAAGCTTCGCCGCAAGTCGGCGCTGCCACCCGGGTTCCGCGGACAGATGGGCCGGCTCAAGCCGGACACAACGACCACCACCGGAACGTCCACGATGCAGCTGATCCGGTCATTCGACGTCCCGACCAGCGATCCGTCCTACGTCCGCCTGCTCAACTGGTCCTGGACGACGACTCGGCGATCTCCGGCGCGGCGTTCGACGTCGCCGGCGGCGCGCCGCTGCGGGCCGATCGCACCGTGACGTCTGTCGCCTACGGAACCGAGTTTCACGTGTGGCCCGCTGCTGCCGCCGGCGCTTGGCTGCTGCTTGGCCGAGCATAAGCCGACGCCGGCGCTGTTCCGAAGCTTCAGTTGATATGCATTTCTAACGTGTAACGCGGGTAGCGCTTCATGGTGACTGTGCTACCCGCGACCGTCGAGCAACTAGCCCACGACGCCGTCCATATCCCAGACCCGGAGACGGCGTTGCGCGCGATCAGCGCACTGCGCATCGAGCTCGACCAGATCGAACCAGAGCTGGTCGCGCGTGCGCTCCAGGCTGGAGCAACGTGGAGCGACGTCGCGCGCGCCCTGGGCGTCAGCAAGCAGGCCGCCCACCGCAAGCACCGGGAGCTGGCGCGCACGCTCCAGCTCAGCTCGCCCGGAGGCGGCCCGAAGGTCCTCGTCACGCCCGAGGCCCGCCGGAGCATCCAGCTCGCGCGCGACGAGGCCAAGCAGCTGGGACAGCCCGCGGTCGGAACTGAGCACATCCTGCTCGGCATCCTCCGCTGTCGCGGCAGCCAGGCGGTCGAGGCGCTCAACGCGTTGGGCGTCACCCACGAGGCGGCACGCCTGTACGTGCAGCCGACGATGCCCGGCCTGGCGCCCGAGCCGGCCGGCATCAACGGCGAGGGTGATCAGCGCCAGGGCGTCACATCGCATGCGCGGCGCATCCTCGAGGGGTCGCTGCGCGAGGCCGTCAAGCGACACGAGGGATACATCGGCGTGGAGCACATCCTGCTCGCGTTGCTGACCGACTCACGCAACGGCGCCGTACAGACGCTGGAAGCGATGAAGACCACGCCGAAGGCGATCCGCCGTGAGCTTGAGCTGCGCTGGGACGCGATCAGCGCCGCCTCCCAGGCGGCAAGCAGCGCCGCCTCCCAGGCCGCAAGCAGCGAACTCCACGCCGTCGGATAACGGCCGCGGTCCCGGGTGACGGCCGCCCGGGCGCCTCGGTTAGAGTGCGGCCATGTCCGCTGATCGAATCCTCACCACACACGCGGGCAGCTTGCCGCGGCCCGACGACCTCGTAGACATGATCTGGGCGCAGCAGGAGGGCCGCGACATCGACCAGGCCGAGCTCGACAGCCGCATCGACTCCGCCGTCGACGAGGTCGTGGCCAAGCAGCGCGAGGCCGGCATTGACCTCGTCAGCGACGGCGAGATGAGCAAGTCCGGGTTCAGCACTTACGTCAACGAGCGCTTCTCCGGCTTCGACGGCCGTGCCGAGTTTCAGGCTGACGACGTGGCCGACTTTCCGAATCTCGCGATGCGGCTGTTCAACACGCCGGCGATGGCGCACCTCGTGTTCTCCAACTGCGTGGGGCCGGCCGTGCTGAAGGACAAGGACGCCGTCGTGCGCGACGTCGAACGCCTTAAGCGCGCGCTGGGCGACGCCGACCCGTCGACCGCGTTCGTCGGCGCCATCAGTCCCGGACAGATCGCCTTCAACTACCCAGACCAGCATTACGGCTCACACGAGCGCTATCTGTCGGCGCTCGCCAACGAGCTGTCGTACGAGTACCGCACGATCACCGATGCGGGGATGAGCCTGCAGATCGACTCGCCCGACATGGCGATGGCGGCTCACTGCCGCTCGGTAGGCAGCAGCGTTGGCGACTGGCACAAGCACCTCCCGCTCGCGGTCGACGCCCTCAACGCCGCACTTGACGGCATCCCACCCGAGCAGGTCCGGCTCCATGTCTGCTGGGGCAACTACGGCGGGCCTCACCACAAGGACGTGCCGCTGTCGGAGATCATCGGCGAGGCGCTGCGAGTGAACGCAGGCTCGATCTATGTCGAGGGCGCCAACCCGCGCCACGCCCACGAGTGGCGTGTCTTCGAGGACGTCGATCTCGGCGACCGCTCGGTGATCCTGGGTGTGATCGACGTGAAGTCAAACCACGTCGAGCATCCGCGGCTCGTCGCCGATCGGCTCGTGCAGCTCGGCAAGATCGTCGGCAAGGAACGGTTGATCGGTGGCACCGACTGCGGCTTTGACACGTTCATTCGTTTCTCGCTTGTCGATCCCGACGTCGCGTGGCTGAAGCTCAAGTCGCTGTCCGAGGGCGCCGAGATCGCCTCCGGCGAGCTCTAGCCCGCGGCCCCGGACCCCAGCCCCTCCACTCGGAGGCCTCACGCCAGGCCACCACGGCGAGCACGCGGCGGTGATCCTTGCCGGTCGCCGGCAGGTCCAGCTTCCAGAAGATGTTGGAGACGTGCTTCTCGACCGCGCGCTCGGAAACGACGAGGTGCTCCGCGATCGCGTTGTTGGAGCGCCCCTCGGCCATCAGCGACAGGACCTCTCGCTCGCGCGGGGTCAACAGCTCCAGGCGGCCCTCGCGCTCGGGCCGCCCGAGCAACCGCGCGACCGCCTCAGGGTCGAGCGCGGTGCCGCCGTCCGCCACCCGGCGG
>DASYFZ010000214.1:0-6487 GCA_036000295.1 Solirubrobacteraceae bacterium | reverse complement strand
CGACTCCTCGCGTACGCGCGTGGGGATGCTTGGCCTGTCCGGGCTGCTCGCCACCGGGTTGGTCGTATCGATCGCGGCGGCTGGGACCGACTCGCTGCTGCCGGAGTCGGTGCGGCCCGTCCCGCAGTGGCTCGCCGGTCCATTCGGCGCCACCGGCCTGGGCCTCAGCGTCGGCGTGCTCATCGGCGTGATGACGCTGATGTTCATCTCGTATGCCATCGCCGTTCAAGCGGCCGATCGCCTGTCTGCGCGATCCGTGCTGATGACGATCGCGGCCCTGCACGCGCTGGTGCTGCTGGCGCCCCCGCTCGTCTCCACCGACGTGTTCAGCTACCAGGCGTACGCGCGGATGGGAAGCATGTACGGCGCCAACCCATATCTGCACGGCCCCTCTGCAATCGGCCTCGATCCGGTGTATCCGTTCATCGGCGCCAAGTGGGTGTCGACGCCGACGGTGTATGGGCCTGTGTTCACCGTTCTGAGCTACACGCTGGGTTCGGCCTCGATCGCCGCCAGCGCGCTCGCCTACAAGGCGATCGCGGCGGTCTCGAGTCTCGCGATCGTCGCAATCGTCTGGAACGCGGCGCGACTGCGAGGGGTCGACCCGGTGAAGGCTGCCGCGCTCGTCGGCCTCAACCCCCTGGTCGTCGTCTACGGCGTCGGTGGTGGCCACAACGACATGCTGATGCTCGCTTTGGCCGTCGCGGGGATCGCGCTCGCGCTCCAGCACCGTGACCGCCTCGGCGCCGGGTCGCTCGTGATCGCCGCCGGCGTGAAGCTGACCGCCGGCCTGTTTCTGCCGTTCACGCTGGCCGGAGCTGGAGGTCGCCTGTCGCGCAGCCGCCGCCGCGACGTGCTGATCGGCGCCGGCGTCGCCGGCGCCGCGGTGGTGGGGCTCGGCTTTGCCGTGTTCGGCCTCGGGCCGCTGCATCTATTCGGATCGATTTCACAGAGCCAGAGCCAGGGCGACTGGCACAGCATCCCCGGATTCATCTCCACGAGGATGGGACTCGGGACGGTCGGGCACGTGACCGGCGTCGTGCTCGCGATCGTGTTCGCCGTCGTGTTCTGCCGGCTGCTTGTGCACGTCTGGCGCGGCGAACTCGACTGGATCGACGGCGCCGGCTGGATGGTCGTGGCGTTGTTGATCACCGCCAGCTCGTTGCTGCCCTGGTACGTGGCGTGGCTGATGCCGCTTGCTGCGCTGGCGGCCGACAGACGCCTGTGGCGCGCCTCGATCGTCATGACCGGCGTGTTCCTCGCCATCCAGGTGCTCGGATACATCCCCCACGGCCTTTCGATGCCGCTCCTCTAGCCCGCCTGCTCGAGATATGCCCGCCCGCCTGATATCCCGCCGCAACGGCGACGTGCGTACCATGAGCGCATGAGCGTGTCGCCTGACGTCAACGACGGCGGCTCGCGCAAGCTCGAGCTGCTCAGCGTCGTAGCTCCGATCTACAACGAGGAAGCGACGGTCGCAGAGTTCTATTCGCGCGTCTGCTCGGCGCTCGAAGGCCTGCAGTTCGAGCTCGTGCTGGTCGACGACGGCTCCACCGACAAGTCGCCCGCAATGCTTGATCAGCTCGCCATGAACGATCCGCGCGTGCGCGTGATCTACCTGTCGCGCAACTTCGGCCACCAGACGGCGCTGACCGCCGGCCTCGACCACGCGCGCGGCGACGCCGTGGTGATGCTCGACGCCGACCTGCAGGATCCGCCCGAGGTGATCACGCGGATGCTCGACCACTGGCGCGCCGGCTGCGACGTGGTCTACGCCGTGCGAGAGGAGCGCGATGGGGAGTCGGCGTTCAAGCTCGCAACCGCGCGGTGGTTCTACAGACTGTTCGACAAGCTCGCCCAGGTCGAGCTGCAGCACAACTCGGGCGACTTCCGCCTGCTCGACCGCACCGCGCTGAACGCGCTTCTGTCGATGCGCGAGCGCAACCGGTTCCTGCGCGGCATGACCGTGTGGGTCGGATACCGGCAGGCCGCGGTGCCTTACCACCGCGACCCACGCTACGCGGGCGAGACGAAGTACACGATCTCCAAGATGTTGCGCTTCTCGCTCGACGCGATCTCGTCGTTCTCGCACCGGCCGCTGCAGCTGGCGACGCTGCTCGGCTTCATCATCTCGACGCTGGCGTTCATCGCGATTCCCGTCGTGATCGTGCTGCGCATCCTCGGTTCGTATCTGCCGGGCTTCGGCGCGATCACGATCGCGGTGCTGCTGCTCGGAGGTATCCAGCTGATCGCGATCGGGATCATCGGCGAGTACGTCGGGCGGATCTACGACGAGGTCAAGGGCCGGCCCCTGTATCTCGTGCGATCGCGCGTGAACATCGCCGACTCAGAGACGCCCTCTCCCCCGTTGCCTCCTGTCACGGCCGACCGCGCGCGCTTCGGAGAGTCGGCGCCGGTGGGCGTCGAGCCCGGCCGGTTCGACGAGTAGCGTTCGCCTGGAGGCGCTACCCGCCCGCCGGGTTCGGCCCGCGGGAGCGGTTGACGCGATCCTCGCCGTACAGCGCCTCGGTTACGTCGCCGGCCGGCGAGCCGTTACCGGACTGCTGCTCGAGCGCTGAGATTCGCTGAGCGAGGCCCTTGATCGCGTCGGCGATCGGGTCGGGCAGGTGGACCCAGTCGGCGTCGGGACCCTCCGGTCGCCGTCCTTCGATGCGCACCGGGTGGCCCGGATTGCCGACGACGGTGGAATTCGGAGGCACGTCGTGAATCACGACGCTGCCGGCGCCGATCTTCGAGCCGTGACCGACGGTGATCGGCCCTAGCAGCTTGGCCCCCGATCCGATCGTGACGTTGTCCTGCACGGTCGGGTGGCGCTTGCCGGTGGCAAAGCCGGTACCGCCGAGCGTCACACCCTGATACAGCGTGACGTCGTCGCCGATCTCGGCGGTCTGGCCGATCACGACGCCCATCCCGTGGTCGATGAAGAACCCCTCACCGATCGTCGCGGCGGGATGGATCTCGATTCCCGTGATCGACCGCGCGATCGCCGCGATCACCAGCGGCAGGAACGGCACGCGGGCGCGGTACAACGCGTTCGCCAGGCGATGGGCCAGCAGCGCATGCACGCCGGGCCATGTCGCGAGGACCTGAACCGAGCCGACTCCCCGGGCCGCCGGGTCTCTGGTGCGCGCCGTGGCGACATCGCGTCGGATCTCCCCGATCATCCGGCCGATCATGAGGAAAGCCTAGCTAGTGCGCTTTCTGGGGCTCAGCCGACGGGGGCGAAGAACGGCGTGGACACGTAGCGTTCGCCCGAGTCCGGGAGGATCGTGACGATCCGAGCGCCCTTGTGCTCGGGGCGGCGTGCGAGCTCGAGCGCCGCCCACACCGCGGCCCCGCAGGAGATCCCCGCGAGTACGCCCTCTAGTCGCGAGAGGTTGCGTGCCGTCTCGATCGCCGCTTCGTCGTCGACCGCGATCACCTCGTCGATCACATCGCGGTTGAGGACCTCGGGGATGAAACCGGCTCCGATCCCCTGGATCTTGTGGGGGCCGGGCTTGCCGCCCGACAGCACCGGGGACGCGGCCGGCTCGACCGCGACGATGCGGCATTGCGGGTTGCGGTGCTTGAGGAACTCGCCGACGCCGGTGATCGTGCCGCCGGTGCCGACGCCGGCGACGAACACGTCGACGCGTCCGCCGGTCGCGTCCCAGATCTCCGGTCCGGTCGTGCGGCGGTGGATCTCCGGGTTGGCGGGATTTGAGAACTGGTCGGGCAAGAACACATCGGTGTCTGATGCCATCGCCCGGGCGGCGTCGACCGCCTCGTTCATTCCGCCCAACGATTCAGTGATCTCGACCCTGGCGCCGTACAGGCGCAGCAGCCCCTCACGCTCGCGGCTCATCCCCTGGGGCATCGTCAGCACCAGGTCGTAGCCCTTGGCCGCGCACACGAATGCCAGCGCGATCCCGGTGTTGCCGCTGGTCGCCTCAACGATCGTGGTGCGACCCGGCTCGATCTGCCCGGCCTCTTCGGCCGCCTGGATCATCGAGACGCCGATCCGGTCCTTGACGCTGCCGCCCGGGTTCAGCGCCTCGAGCTTGGCGAACAGCTCGACCGGGGCGCTGTCGAGCAGCCGGGTCAGCTGGAGCATCGGCGTGCTGCCGACGTATTCGGCAATGTTGGTCGGGATCGACGCCATCTCGGCCGCCAACGGTACGAGAACTGCCGTCAAAGCGCGGTTCGGACGGCCTTGACGCGCCGACGTGCGCCACATAGCGTGCCGACCGTGCGTCGCGCGCGGCTGGTCTCTGGCATTGGCGTGATCGTGCTTGTGGGGTGCCTGGTTGTGATCGCCACCTCGCTCGCACGCCGTGAGGCGGCGCGCGCCGGCGAGGCCGGATGCGCCGATCTCGGTAACGCCGCCGATTTCGTGGTCTTCTCCGATGGCGCGTTCAACTCCTCGCAGGCGTCGGGAACAAGCATCAGCGGCCGGATCGCCGCGGCCGGCGGTGTGACGCTCGACGGCATCTCGGTCAGCCCAGCTGCAGGCGATTCGACCCCGACGGTCATCGCCGGCGGCGACTTCGTCGCCGGTAGGACGACCGGGCACGGAGGGACGCTCAGCGGGGGTGTGCGATACGGCGGCTCGATCGACGTGGCCCCGAACTTCACCGTCGACGGCGAGCGCACGCACGCGCCGCCGCCGTTCTCATTCGTGTCCGAGTTCGGCGACCTGACCGCGCTGAGCAAGAGCTGGGCGACGATCGGCCAGACCCAGGACGCGACGGTGACGTTGGATCCGAACTCCAAGGCGCTGCAGCTCACCGGGAAGGGCTCCCGCCTGAACGTGTTCTCGGTCAGCGCCGCCGACCTGAACGCCGCGGCCGGCATCGTGATCGACCTCTCCCAGCCCGATGCGACGGCGTTGATCAACATCACCTCCGCCGCGCAGCTGACGATCGCGCCGCAGTACATGGACCTGTTGGGCAGTGCCAACGCACAAAGGCTGGTGTGGAACCTGCCGAACGCGACCGCCCTGGCAGTGACCCATGGCGTGTCGTGGAAGGGGCTGATCCTCGCCCCCAACGCCACCGCCACCTCCAATAACCGGCCTCAGCTCAGCGGGCAGCTGATCGCCAACACTGTCCCGACCAGCGACTGGGTTCTCAGCTATGTCCCATTCACCGGCTGTCTGCCGCCGGTGACGGGATCTCCCGATCTTTCCTCGACGGCGTCTGGGTCGGTGCGCCTCGGGACCGCCGGTGCGTCGGTCTCCGATGTGGCGCACCTGAGCGGCGGCGTGACGCCGACCGGAACGATCGCCTTCAAGCTGTACGGACCCAACGACGGTCAGTGCACGCGAGCGCCGGTCTTCTCGTCGACCTCGACGGCGACCGGCGCCGGCCATTACGGCTCGGAATCGTTTGCGCCGCAGAGCGCCGGTACGTATCGCTGGGTAGTCGATTACTCGGGCGATTCGAACAACAGCGCGGCAGGCCCGACGGCATGCGGCGCCGACAGCGAGACAGTCAGGGTCAGCCGGGCGATCACGGCGCTCAGCACCCGCGTCCCGGACGCCATCGAGCAGGCCGGATCGGAGATCTACGACACGGCAAACCTGACCGACGGAGTGTCACCGGCGGGCACGCTCACATTCAAGCTCTACGGACCTGGCGACGCCGGGTGCACGCAGACTCCGATCTTCGATCGGGCGGTCGCGGTCGCCGGCAACGGCCTGCATAACTCCCCGGGGTTCACTCCGCACGCGGCGGGTACCTACAGGTGGGTCGCAAGCTATTCGGGCAACCAGGACAACAGGCCTGCGGGCCCCACTCGGTGTGGCGATTCGCGCGAGACGGTCACCTTGCGCAAGGCGCGTCCCGCGATCGCGACGGAGGCCTCGGCCGCGACCGCGGTCGGTGGGCAGGTCAGCGATACGGCAACGCTCAGCAACGGCTCAGCTCCGAGCGGCACGGTCACGTTCTCGCTCTACGGCCCTGGCGACGCCCGCTGCAGCGCGCGGCCTGTCCACACCTCGACCGTCGCCGTGTCCAACGGCAATGACACCTACAGCTCTGATCAATTCAGGCCTGCTTCGATCGGGCTGTATCGATGGGTCGCGCGTTACTCCGGCGACGGGAACAACACAAGCGCGGCGACGGGATGTGGCGACCTGGGCGAGAACGTCAACGTGAGGAGACCGCCGCCTGCGCGTCCCAGCATCTCCTCGACGGCGTCCGCCGGCGTGCCCGCCGGCCAACTCGTGCACGACACAGCTCACCTCACCGGCGGCTCCGATCCCACGGGTGCGATCAGCTTCCGCGTCTACGGCCCCGCCAACCGCGGGTGCAGGCTGCCGCTGGCCGGGTTTTCGGTCGTCAGCGTCGCGCACGGGAACGGTGACTACCGGTCCGCCTCGTTCAGGCCACGAGCTCCCGGGGTCTATCGCTGGGTCGTCAGGTACTCCGGCGACCGTGGGAACCGTCCGGCGGGGCCGACCGCATGCACGGCCGCGGGCGAAGAG
>DASYFZ010000138.1:0-1969 GCA_036000295.1 Solirubrobacteraceae bacterium | reverse complement strand
TCGAGGAGCTCCAGCGCCGGCGGCACATTCGGGTCCACGCCCACCGTGATCTCAAAGGCGCCGTAGCTGCACGGAGCGTTGGCAACGACCATCCCGTCGCCGCTCATGCCTGCACCCCGGTGGCGAACTCCGAGGGCGTGTGGACCGGCTCCCCGCCGAGGTGGACGCGGGCGATCGCGTGGCACAGCGCGACGTCGTGCAGGCCGTCGATCGCGTCGGTGCGGGGAGGCCGCTGCTCGCGGATCGCGGTGTGCAGCTCGACCAGCTCCCGTTTGAACGCCTCGACGTAGGAGACCGTCTCGACGGTTCGCCACGAGTGCGAGGCGCCGCCGTCCCCGGCCCCCTCGACCGCCAGCTGCGACGGGAACCCGCGCAGGTAAGGCGACGGCAGGGTCAGGATGACCCGGCGGTCGAGTCCGTAGAAGGCAAGCTCCTGGCTGTAGCGGGCCATGCCCGGCAGGTCGACCCACGACAGGTGGCACTCGACGCCGCCGAACACGAGGCTCAGGTTGACGACGCGCGGGCTCAGCTCGGCGTACTTGACGACGTCGGGTTCGCCCAGCGCGCCGCGCAGCGCGTTGAGCTCGTGGACGAGGTTGTCAAGCAGCATCCAGCGATAGCAGAACCGGGTCTGCTCGTCAGCGTCCGGCAACGCCGCGGCCAGGCGGCGCTCGTCAGCGGCCTGGAGAGCGGCGACGAGCTCCGGCGGCCCGGGCATCGGCGGCTCCATCGGATAGCCCTCGACGTAGGGCTGGAACGGCGACTCCAGCGTCGTCACACGGATCAGACGCAGCTCTCCGGCGTCGGGCAGGAGCTCGAGCATGCGCTCGTAGGCGGGGTCGTAGCGCTTCATGGTGCCGACCATGAGCTGGACGCCGCCCTCGCGAGCGGCCTCGAGCATGGCCAGTCCCTCGTCCATGTTCAGGCACATCGGCTTCTCCACGAAGACGTGGATGCCGGCGCGGGCGGCCGCGATCGCCGCCGGCGCGTGACTGCCGGAGGTGAGGACCATGACCACGTCGAGCGGCTCGGAGGCGAGCATCTCCTCCCAGGACTCGAACACCGACGGCGCGCCGAATCGGCGCGCGCACGCGGCGGCCTTGTCGCGGGAGATGTCGCACACCGC
Organism: Solirubrobacteraceae bacterium; assembly: GCA_036000295.1. Lineage (GTDB taxonomy): Bacteria > Actinomycetota > Thermoleophilia > Solirubrobacterales > Solirubrobacteraceae > Palsa-465. Next base: position 843 of record DASYFZ010000138.1, on the reverse strand, counting down.
CCGCAGCTCGAACCGGTCGTCGAGCTCGTTGAGATGAGGCAGGTGCATCACCTCGGCGATGACGCCACAGCCGATGACCCCCACCCGTAGCCTCTGTGTCACGCCGTGCTCCTTTGAGATGTTGTTGGTCACGTCTCGGTCACCGGCCGCGGGCGCAGTCTCCTGCGGCGCCGCCCTCGTCGCACCATGCCGGGCGCGACGAACGCCACCGCGGTGATCGTCAGCGACGCCGCGATCAGCAGCGTCGCCAGCGCGTTGACCTCCGGTGTGATCCCGAACTTCACCTGCGTGTAGATGTAGATCGGCAGCGTGTTGCCGCCGCCGATCAAGAACAGGGTGATCACGAACTCGTCGAGCGAGAGGGTGAAGGCGAACAGGGCCCCCGCGAAGATCGCCGGGCCGATCAGGGGCAGCACGATGTGGCGCATCCGCTGGTAGCCGTTGGCCCCCAGGTCCGACGCGGCACGCTCCAGGGAGCGGTCGAATCCCTCCAGCCGCGACGCCACGACCAGGATCACGAACGGGGTGACATACACGCTCTGCCCGATGACGACCGTCTGGTTTGACAGCGGCACGTGCAGCACGCTGGTGAAAAAGGTCAGCAGGGAGACGCCGATCAGGAGCCCGGGGAGCATGATCGGAAGCGTCAGCGCGGCCCGGATCCCGCTGCGGAACGGCAGCTGCGCACGTACCAGCGGGAATGCCGCGGCGGTCCCGACGACGGTGGCGATCAGGGTCACCTCGAGGGCGACCGACAGCGTCGTCTTCAGCGCGTCCTGGATCTCGAAGTCACTGAACGCCACGTGGTACCAGTGCAGCGTCCACCCCGTGATCGGCAGCGTG
>DASYFZ010000349.1:0-6945 GCA_036000295.1 Solirubrobacteraceae bacterium | reverse complement strand
ACCGCCGAGTCGCCGCGGCCGATGCCACACACGGTGCGGTTGCCGTACATCTCGTTCAGCGTCGCGAACAGCGACGCCGTGACGGTCCAGTCACGGGTTGCCGGATTGGTCACCATCGGGCCGACGGTCAGCTTGTGGGTGGCGTCGAGAATCCGGCTGTAGATCACGAACGGCTCCTCCCAGAGCAGGTGGGAGTCGAACGTCCACACGTTCGTGAAGCCGTACGTCTCGGCTCTGCGAGCGAGCTCGATCACGCGCGCCGCCGGCGGGTTGGTTTGGAGGACGACTCCGAAGTTCATGGTGCTCCCTTTCACGTCATTTAGCCCGCTGTTGCCAGCACCGAGCCCACGGTCCTCCCGTACGCGTCGATCGCGACAGCGAGCGCGCGCTCCGGCGAATCCTCGATCGAGGCGTGGGAGATGGGTGGGTCCGACTGCGCGAAGATCATCGCCGTCGGAACGACGCGTCCGATCTCAGTCGCGTCGTGCAGAGGCCCGCTCGGGATCGGCTCGCCTGCTTCGCCGCCCGCCTCCTGCACGCTCGTCCGTGCGACCTGCACCAACGTCGCGTCGAACGGCGTCGGAGCAGCGCGGAAGACATCGCGCTGTTGCACGGTGCAGTTGAACTCCTCGGCCGCGCTGCGGCATGCGTCTTGCGCCTCGGCGAGCATCGCGGCGAGCTCGTCGGGGTCGAGGTGCCGCTGGTCCAGCTGCATCTCGGTGCTGCCGGCGACCGCGGTGATCACACCGGGAACGGACTGCATCCGCCCGACCGTGCCGACGCCGCCGTGGTTGATTGCGCTCTGCCGGATCTCGAGCGCCGAACGCGCGGCCGCGGCAAGCGAGTCCTGACGCAGCCGCATCGGCGTAGACCCGGCATGCGCCGCCTGACCGGTGAACGTCATCAAGTGCCGCTCCACCCCGACGGTCCCGCTCACGGCGCTGGCAAGTCGCCCGCCGTCGAGCAGTACAGGCCCCTGCTCGATGTGGAGCTCGAGGTACGCGACGGCTCCCTCGAGGCGTCGCGTCGCCGCGGGAGCGCGGTCGAGGTCGACCTCGCACGCCGCCAGCGCGTCAGCAAGCGCGATGCCCTCGGCATCGCGCAGGTCACGGACCTCGTCTGGGTGAAGGGTGCCCGCGCACGCCGACGAGCCGAGCAGGCTGCGGCCGAACCGCGCACCCTCCTCGTCGGCCCAGTCGACGAATCGCACCCCGATCGGCGGCGTCGCCCCGGATCGGGCGAGCTGCCGCACGGTCTCGAGCGCGGTGAGCAGCCCGAGCGCACCGTCGAGCCAGCCGCCGTCGGGAACGGCGTCGATGTGAGACCCGACGATCATGAAATGCTCTTCGTCGGCGCCGGCGATGCTCGCCCACAGGTTCCCCGCCTCGTCGCGGTCGGGCTCCAGTCCGATGTCGGCGAGCTTTGAGCGCAGCCATGCCCGCGCCTCTAGCCATTGCGGTGTCCACGCAAGCCGCTTTGCCCCTGCGAACCGTCCGCCACTGTTGCTTGCAAGCTCGTCGAGGTCGGCGACTACGGCCTGCGGGTCGAGCCGTAGCTCGGTCACGCGGCGACCTGCACGGAGGCCCCGAGCGTCCGCGGGACGAAGCGACCGTGGCCAGGCTCGGTCTTGATCTCACCCCGGTCGTACACGAGCGTCCCGCGCGAGAACGTGTGCCGCACGCTTGCGCTCGCGGTCTCACCTTCGTAGAGGTCGTAGTTGACGTTCATGAACGATGTCGCCTTGCCGTACGGGCGGGGTGCCGCCGGGTCGAGCACGACGACGTCGGCATCCTTGCCGGGAGCGAGCGCCCCTTTGTTCTGCAGGCCGAAGCGACGAGCGATCGTCGTGCTCGTCAGGTCGACCAGCTGCGAGCGGGTTATCCGGCCCGCGACGACGCCCTCGTCCCAGAGCTTCGCGAGGCGGTGCTGGATCAGCGCGAGGCCGTTTGGCACAAGACTGAAGTCGTCGAGGCCGCGCGACTTCTGCTCGTCGTTGAACGGGCAATGGTCGGTCGAGATGCTCTCGAGCACACCGCGCCGCAGGTAACTCCAGAGCGGCTCGTGGTTTGACACGTCGCGCAGCGGCGGCGAGCAGATGTATCGACAGCCCTCGACCCCGGGACGACGAAGATCGTCGATTCCGTTGGTGAGGTACTGGAAGCAGGTCTCGCCTGTGACAGCCGCGCCTCGCTGCTGCGCGGCCTCGATCTCAGCGGCAGCGGCGGCGCAGGTGACGTGCACGACGAACAGCGGCGCGCCGACGTGCTCGGCGATCGTGGCAGCGCGTCCGGTCGCCTCCGCCTCGACGTACTCGGGCCGGGTCAGAGCGTGGTTGATCGCGGATGTGTCACCACGGGCGAGCGCGCGCTTGACGAGCATGTCGACGATGTCGCCGTTCTCGGCGTGCACCATGGTCAGCGCATTGAGGTCTCTGGCGCGCTCCATGCAGGCGGCGAGCTCGTCGTCGCGGACCATCAGCGCGCCCTTGTAGGCCATGAACAGCTTGAACGAGCACACGCCGGCCTCCGACATCGCGGCCATGTCCTCGATGACAGGCTCGCTGGCGTTGGTGATCGCCATGTGAAAGCCGTAGTCCACGTGTGCGGCACCGTCGGCGCGGCCGCGCCACTCGTCGAGCGTGGACTGGAGGTCGTCGGGGTGCGCCTGGATCGCGAAGTCGACGAGGCACGTCACGCCGCCGGCTGCTGCCGCCTGTGTGCCGGTGTTGTAGTCGTCGGACGACATCGTCCCCATGAACGGCATCGACAGGTGCGTGTGGTTGTCGATCAGGCCGGGCAGCACGAAGCACCCTGTCGCATCGATGACGTCGGCTCCCTCAGGAGCTGCGACGCGACCGACGGCGACGATCGTCTCCCCTTCGATCAGGACATCGCCGTCGAACTCGCCGTCGGCGGCGACGACCGTTCCGTTGGCGATCAGCGTGGTCTGGGTCATGGCTCGCTCCCTGTTGTCACGCGGTTGGGATCCCCATGTGCTCGGACAGCGTGACCAGCACGTCTCCGAGCCGCCCAACGAGATCATCGAGGAGCGGCCGATCGCAGATCAGCGGGGGCGCGATCTGGATCACGGTGTCACCGCGATCGTCGCCGCGGGCGATCAGCTGCGCCCGGATCAGCGCGCCCGGGAGGCACTTGCGCAGGAGCTCTTCTCGCTGCGCGGCATCGAAACGGCTCGCGGGACCGTCCGGGACGAGCTCCACCGCCCAGAAGTAGCCGCTCCCGCGGATGTCTCCGACGATCGGCAGCCTTCGCAGCGACTCGAGCAGATCGGCCAGGTAGGGCTCGTGCTCGCGCACGTTCTCGAGCGCGTGCTCTCGCTCGAACAGCTCGAGGTTCTTCAGCGCGATTGCGGCCGACAGCGGATGACCACCAAACGTGATGCCGTGCAGCAGCGTGCGGCCGGAGTCGTAGAGCGGTTCGGCGACACGGTCGGACGCGAGCACGGCGCCCATCGGCGCGTACGCCGACGTCAGGCCTTTCGCGGTCGTGATCACGTCGGGCTCAACGCCGAACCGGCTGACGCCAAACCACTCGCCCAGCCGGCCGAACCCGGTTATCACCTCGTCGGCCACCAACAGGATGCCGTGGCGATCGCAGATCTCGCGCAGGCCGGCCCAATAGCCGTCCGGCGGTTGCAGGCAGCCACCCGCGTTCTGCACCGGCTCGGCGATGATCATTGCGATCGTCTCCGCTCCCTCGCGGTCGATCACCGCCTCGACCTCGTCGAGGAGCAGCGCGGTGAGCTCGCGTCCGGACTCCGGCCGTCGGAAGTCGTTGGTGTTGGAGACGTGGAAGGTGTCGATCGCCGGGGGCCCGAACGGCTCCTTGAAGCCAGGCACGCCGGTCAGGGCGAGCGCCCCGAGGGTCACGCCGTGATAGGCGCGGTCGCGCGCGATCGCCTTGGTCCGCTGTGGCTCGTCCCTCGCCAGGTGGTACTGGCGCACGAGTTTCCAGGCGGCCTCCACGGACTCCGATCCGCCGCTCGTAAAGAACACGTGATCGAGCGAGCCGGGCGCGATCTCCGCGAGCCTGGACGCGAGCTCGACCGCTGTGGGATGCGCCACACCCCAGTTGGTCGCGAACGGAAGCTCGATCAGCTGCCGGCTGGCCACCTCGGCCATCTCGGCGCCGAACGCATAGCCGAGCTGAGCGCAGAACAGGTTCGACAGGCCGTCGAGGTGGCGCCGGCCGAGGCTGTCGACGACGAACACTCCGTCGCCGCGTTCGAGCACGAGCAACTCGGTGTCTCCGTCGCGGGCCCCGCCGTTGCGCGCGAAGTGCAGCAGCAGATGGTCGGTGGCCGTAACCGTCGCGCCCATGTGATCCGACGATAAGTCACCCACGGCGCTCAAGACTAGGGCTAGATTTCCTTTAGCAGCCATAGGTCAGAGCTATAGGGTGCTTCGCGTGCCCGTAGATGAAACGAGGCCGACTTGACGCTCCAGCAACTCGCCTGCTTCTGCACCACCGCGCACGAGGGATCGTTCAGCGCCGCGGCGCGCCGCCTGCGCCTTTCGCAGCCCTCGGTCTCCGACCACGTGCGGCGCCTCGAGGCCGAACTCGGCGCGACGCTCGTCTCGAGCACCGGCCGCGGCGTGACGCTGACTGCCGAAGGACAGACGTTCCTGGTCCACGCCGAGCGGGTGCTCGCCGACGCCGATGAGGCGGCGAACTGCGTCGGGCACCGCACGGACCCAGGCTCGCGCGTCGTCGGACTGGGGCTCACGCGAAACGCGCCGTACTACCCGATCGACGAGTTCGTCCAGCGCGCGCTGGCGACGATTCCCGACCTGCAGCTTCGCCTCCCCGGACAGAACTCGGCGCTGGTCGCGGCGGCGGTGCGAGACGGCGATCTCGACGCCGCGCTCGTGATCCTGCCGGTCGACCCCGAGGGTCTCGAGGTCCGTCCCCTGTTCAGCGACGAGGTCCTGCTCGTCAGCGCGGATCCCAACCGCACCCGGCGGCGCGCTCGGATCGAGCACCTCGCCGCCACGCCCGTGATCCTCTACGACGCCACCGTCGGCTTCGCCGATCCAACGCGCCGTCAGCTCGCCGAGCGCGCGCAGGCAGCCGGCGTGTCACTTATCGCCAGGTTCGAGGTCGAACATCCGGAGACCGCGTTTCAGCTGGCGGCGAAGGGACTCGGGGACACGATCGCGGCGCGGGCTGTGACTCGCAGCGCCGCCTTTCCCGCCAACCTATCGACCGTCGGATTTGCCGAGCCCCTGTTCGACAGCTTCGCTCTGATCACTCGCCGCGGCGCCGTTCCTCCAGTCGTTCACGCGCTCACCGATGTGCTCGAGGAGTGGGCCGCGGACGTGGCCGATCGTCTCAGCCCGTAGCGGCGACGCGAGCGGGGTCGAATAACCGAAATCTCATAAGCCGCCGGCGGCACGGCGGTAGAGTTGCTACGCGCTCGGGGCGCCGGAATTGCGAACTCGGAGGTGGGATCCATGGGAGACACGATTCTGGGCCCGATCGACTACCTGGCCGTGGAGTGGCCGGACAGACATGTGACCGGCGAGGGGTTCCGACTGCTGATGGATCTCGTCGACCGGGACGTCGTCCGTGTGCTCGATCTGTTGTTCATCAGCAAAGATGCCGACGGAAAGGTTTCGACCGTCGACGCGGCGGACGTGGCACATTCCGACGCGCTCGACGAGCGGCTGTGGGGCTTGTCCTCGGGCCTGCTCGACCAATCGGACATCGACGAGGTCTCGTCGGCGATCGGAGCAGGCAGCCTTGCGGGAATCCTCGTCTACGAGAACGTCTGGGCGGTCCCCATGTGGACAGCAATCGACCGCAGCAGCGCTCGGCTGGTCGGCGCCGGCCGCATTGTCGCCGACGATCTGATCGCGGCGCTCGACGCCCCGACTGCGGCGTGAACCACTTCGTTTGAACGGAGACGGATATGGGACTCTTGAAGACGGGCTTGAAGGCGGCGGTCGCCGTCAAGACGGCCGATGTGATCCACGAGCGCGTTCTCGCCCGCCAGCAGGCTCAGGCGGCCGCGCACGGTCACGCACAGCCGGCCGTTGCTCACGCCGGTCCGCCGGCGGCGGTGCTCGCAGCATCGCCGTCAGCATCGCCTGACATGGCAGAAAAGCTCGCCCAGCTCCAGCAGCTTGGCGAGCTGAGGACGTCCGGGGTGTTGACAGACGCTGAGTTCGAGGTCCAGAAGGCGAACATCCTCAGCGCCTGATCGACGCGACGCGCCCGAGGGTCGCAGCGGACTGCGACCCTCAGGCCGTCACAGGCGCTTGGAGAACTACAGCGCGCCCAGCAGCGAGGTGAGGCTGGTGAGCGTCGCCGTCAGCTGCGAGAGGTTGCTGGTCAGCTGGCTCAGAATCCCGGGCTGGTTGAGAGCACCGGTGAGGCCGCAGAGCAGGTTCCCGACCAGGTTGCCGCTACCGGGAACCCCGGTGATCAGCAGCGATACCGGCAGCGGGGTTGCCGGGTTCGTACCACCGAACAGCTGAACGCGCAGGCCCAGGAGGTTCAGGTCGATCGGCCCGAGCTGCAGTTGCAGCACCGTGCACGCGACCGCTGCCTTCCTGACCTTGGCAGGACCAGCTGCGGGCGGTCCGGCCAGCGTCGCCGGCATCATCACGTTGTAACGGGTGACGTGGCGGCCATTCAGGGTGCCCTTCAGCGTTCCAACAGCGTAGGCCTTGTGGCCCCGCGCCACGTAGCGCTGAATGGCGTAGGTGCCGTTGAACTGCTTACCGTTCTTCGCGGCGCCATGGACGGGGATGGTCTTCAGCGCCGGAAGGCTGCTGGTCTTCGGCGGCACGGAGGTGCCGTTTGATGCCGAAGCAGCCGGAACGGCAGTAGCCCCGAGCGCCAGGGTTGCAAGCCCGGCGAGTAAGGCGATGCGGAATCGTGTCATTCGATCCTCCTAATGAGGACGTGCAGAAGCATGCGA
>DASYFZ010000109.1:0-2182 GCA_036000295.1 Solirubrobacteraceae bacterium | reverse complement strand
GTCCAGCCGGTGGTGGTCTCGTACGGGAACTGCTCGGGCTTGATGAAGCTGCGCATGCGCAGATCGATCTGGTCGACGCCCATCTCGTTGGCGAGCGCACCGACCATCCGCTCGACCAGGTACACCGCCTCGGTGATCCGGAACGAGCAGCGGCAGGCCACGCCGCCGGGCGCCTTGTTGGTGTAGACGGCCTTGACCTTCACGTGTGAGGCCTCGAGGTCGTATGACCCGCAGCAGATGTGGAAGAACCCGGCGGGGAACTTGGTCGGCTGCGCAGTCGAGTCAAACGCACCGTGGTCGGCGATCACGTCAACGCGCAGGCCAGTGATCTTGCCGTCCTTGGCGCACATCTCGGCGTGCATGATGTAGTCGCGTGCGAACCCGGTCGACATCAGGTTCTCGGAGCGGTCCTCGATCCACTTGACCGGCACGCCCGCGACGATCGACCCGGCGATCGCGCACACGTAGCCGGGGTACACGGGAACCTTGTTTCCGAAGCCACCGCCGATGTCGTTGCAGCGGATCCGGATCATGTGCTCGGCGAGGCCGGCCACGTGCGCGTACACGGTGCGGTGCGCGTGCGGCGCCTGGTTGCCGTTGTAGATGTCGAGCTGGCCGGTCTTCGGGTTGAAGTCCGCGATCATCCCGCACGTCTCCAGCGGCGCCGGGTGGCAGCGCGGGTAGATGATGTCGCGCGTGACGATCGTGTCCGCCTCGGCGAACACGCGGTCGGTCGCCTCGGCGTCGCCCGCTTCCCAGGTCGGGCTGGCGAGGTTGTCGATCTGCCCGTCCTTGTCGTCGCGGATCAGCGGCGCGTCATCATCTAGTGCCTTGCGCGCGTTGACGACCGCGGGCAGCGGCTCGTACTCGACGTCGATCAGCGGCAGCGCGTCGCGCGCCGAGTACTCGTCGGTCGCGATCACGAACGCGACCTCCTGGCCCTGGAAGCGGACCTTGTCGCCCGCGAGCACGGCCTGGGTGTCGTAGGAGATCGTCGGCATCCACGCAAGGCCGAGCGTCTCGAGGTCCTTCGCCGTGACGACCGCGGCGACGTTCGGGTGCGCGAGCGCCTCCGACGTGTCGATCGAGACGATCTTCGCGTGCGCGTAAGGGCTGCGCAGGACCGCGCCGTGCACCATCCCAGGCAGGCGGATGTCGTCGAGATACGTGCCCTTGCCGCGGATGAAGCGCGCGTCCTCCTTGCGCTTCAGCGGTCCGAATCCGATCGGCCGCGTCTCCGGACTGGGTGGGTTGACTGTGGCCATGGGTTCAGACCTCCTGCCTGGTTGCGGCTTCGTGCTCGGCCGCCCACTGGACCGCGGCGACGATGTTCTTGTAGCCCGTGCAGCGACAGATCGCGCCGGAGATCGCGGTGCGGATCTCGTGCTCGGTCGGGTTCGGGTTCTCGTCGAGCAGCGCGCGGGTCGTCATCAGCATTCCGGGCGTGCAGAACCCGCAATGCAGCGCGTGCTTCTCGTGAAAGCCCTGCTGCAGCGGGTCGAGCTGTCCGTCGACCTCGAGCGACTCAACGGTGCTGACCTCGTGTCCCTCGACCATCGCGGCGAGGATCGTGCACGACTTCACGGGCTTGCCGTCCATCAGCACCACGCAGGCGCCGCAGTTGGACGTGTCGCAGCCCCAGTGGGTCCCCGTTAGCCCTTCGGTCTCGCGAATGAAATGCACGAGCAGCATCCGCGGCTCGACGTCGCGCGAGACCTCCGTGCCGTTGATCGTGATCGTTACTTGCATGAGCCTTCAGACCTCCTGGTGCAGGGCGCGCGCGGTGGCGCGGCGCAGTGCGCGTTTGCTGAGCACGCCAGCCAGGTGGCGCTTGTAGTCCACGGTCCCCCGTCCGTCGGCGAGCGGCGCGCAGTCGGCGGCGGCGATCTCGCCGGCAGCGACGAACAGCTCCTCCGATGGCGTCTTGCCCGCGAGCATCTCCTCGGCTCGCGTGACCTGAATAGTTGTCGGGCCGACGGCGCTGAGCGCCAGTCCCGCTTCGGAGATCACGCCGCCGTCGAGGCACACGGCCGCCGAGACGGCGGCGATCGCGAAGTCGCCGGCGCGCCGCTCGACCTTCTCGTGCGCGCTCGAGCTGTTCGGCCGCAGCGGGATCCGGATCTCGGTGACGATGTCGCTGTCGCCGACGGCGGTCGTGAACGGGCCGATGTAGAAGCCGTCC
>DASYFZ010000077.1:0-6031 GCA_036000295.1 Solirubrobacteraceae bacterium | reverse complement strand
TACGCCCTCCAACTCGCCGACGAGCGGATGTACGAGCGCAAGCGCACCCGCTCGTCGTCGGCCAAGGAACAGACCCGCGACGTCCTGGTTCGGATCATGCACGCCAAGCAGCCCGGGCTACGCGAGCACTCGACGGGCGTCGCCCGGTTGGCGATGTCGATGGGCCGGCGCTTGGGGATGAACGCCGAGCAGCTCGACGAGCTGGGGCGCGCGGCCGAGCTTCACGACATCGGCAAGGTCGGGATTCCCGACGCGATCCTCGAGAAGCCCGGCGTGCTGGACGCCGGCGAGTGGGAATTCATCCATCAGCACACGATCCTCGGGGAGCGAATCCTCAGCGCTGCGCCGGCGCTTCGGCCGGTCGCGAAGATCGTGCGCGCCAGCCACGAGCGGTGGGATGGACGCGGTTATCCGGACGGCTTGTGCGGCGAAGAGATCCCGCTGGCTGCGCGCATCGTCGCCGTGTGCGACGCATATGAGGCGATCACCAGCGAGCGCTGTTACCGAGCGGCGCGCAGCAACGAGGAGGCGCGGGCGGTCCTGCTCGACGAAGCCGGCCACCAGTTCGATCCGGTGGTCGTCGAGGCGTTCCTCGAGGAGCTCGTGCGTCCCGAGCCGGCGGCCGTTGCCGTCAACGACGTCGAGGAAGAGCCGACTCGCAGGCTCGTCCAGGAAGTCACGAGCCGCTTCGCCCAGATCCTCGAGCACCGGCGCTGAGCCGGGCCGCGGCGCCGGTCCCCGAAGGCAATAGACTCCCGCCCCCTCGATGCTCACGCGGTTTGCGACCGATGGGGCCGTCGCGGCCGCCAATCACCTCGCCGCCTCCGCGGGCGCGGGGGTCATGCAGCGAGGCGGCAACGCGGTGGACGCCGTGATCGCGGCGGCGGGGGTGATGGCCGTCGTGGCTCCGGAAGCGTGCGGTCTGGGAGGAGACCTGTGGGCTGTGATCGCCCGGACCGGCGAGGTACCGGTCGCGCTGAACGCCTCGGGTCGGTCGGGGTCGGGCGCTGATCCCGGACGGCTGCGCGCGGAGGGACATCGCGAGATGCCGTTTCAGCACGACGTCCGCGCGGTGACCGTCCCCGGCTTCGTCGACGGCGTGATCGCCCTGCACGCCCGGCTGGCGACCAGAGAGCTCGACGAGCTGCTGGCACCCGCCCACCGTCTGGCGGAGATCGGCTTCCCGGTGTCTGCGAGTCTCGCCGAGAAGTCGCGTGCACTCGCCGCCGACCAGCGCGAGGCCATGTTCGGACAGCGCGACGGCCTGCGGGCGGGCCGGCGGCTGCAACTTCCGCGCCTGGCCGATGTCGTGGCAGCTGTCGCCGGCTCCGGTCGCGAGGGCTTCTATCAGGGCAGTGTCGGGCGAGCCCTGGTCGAGATCGGCGCGGGCGAGTTCAGCGATCAGGACATGTCGGCGGTGAACGCCGACTGGGTCGAGCCGATCGACATCCACGCGTTCGGCCGCCGGCTGTGGAGCGCGCCACCGAACTCCCAGGGCTACCTCGCGCTGGCGAGCGCGTGGATCGCCGACCAAGTCGGCGTGCCCCAGGATCCAGACGACGAGCGCTGGGCGTTCGTGCTCGTGGAGGCGTCCCGGCTGGCGGGATTTGACCGAGTCGATGTGCTTCACGAGCACGCGGACGGTCGCGACCTACTGGCGCCGGAGCGACTTGGGCCCCGCGCGGCCGCGCTCGGGGAGCATGCCAGCGAAGGCCTCGCCGACGTCTACCGCGACGGCGGCACAACCTGCATCTGCGCTGTCGATCGCGAGCGCACGGGCGTCTCGCTGATCATCTCCAACGGGGCGGGCTTCGGCTCGCACCTGACGCTTGTGGGCCACCAGATCTTTCTGCACAACCGGGGACTCGGGTTCTCCCTCAGCGAAGGACATCCCGCCGAGTACGGCCCTCGCCGCAGACCCCCACACACGCTGACGGCGCTGGCGGTGACCGACGACGACCTCACGTTCGACACCGTGCTGGGCACGATGGGCGGCGATGCCCAGCCGCAGATCTCGCTGCAACTGCTGGCGAGGGTCCTTGCCGCCGGACAGAGCACGGAAGCGGCGATGGACGCACCGCGGTGGATGCTGACTCGTGACGACGCGTCTCCGTTTCACGTGTGGAACCGCGCGGGTCTGCCGACCGTCGCGATCGAGCGCGACGCGCCGGCCGGCTGGGCAAGTGGATTGCGACGTCGCGGCTACGACGTCACCGAAATGCCGGCGCGTGATTCCAGCTTCGGCCACGCCCAGCTGATCCGCGCCACCGCAGACGGGCTGCTGTCGGCCGCGTCCGACTCGCGCGCTCGCGCCGGCGGCGTGGTCGCCTCGTGACGCCACCGTGCGGGTTGTCTGCCGTGAGATGATGTGGGCGCCGGCGGTTGAGCGCGATCGCGTCGAGGGCAAGAAGCCGGCGAACCATCGGTTGCGCCGCCGCACGACGACAGGACGTTGTTTTGACGACATCGCTGCCAGGATCCGACAAGAGCCGCTCGTCGCTCGAGCGTCTCGACGACTTGGCGCTGTTCAGGCAGTGGCACTCCGACCGTGATCGGGGAGCGCGCGAGGAGCTCGTTCAGCGTCACCTGCCGCTCGCCCGGAAGCTCGCCGCGCGCTACGCGCGAGCCAGCGAGCCGTTTGACGACCTCTTTCAGGTGGCGTCGCTCGGCCTGGTCAAGGCGATCGACCGGTTCGATCCCGATCGCGGCATCGCGTTCTCCTCATTCGCCGTGCCGACGATCGTCGGCGAGCTCAAACGCCACTTTCGCGACAAGGGCTGGTCGCTGCACGTCCCGCGCGGGACGCTCGAGCTGGCGCTTCGCGTGCAGGAGGCAACGACGGCGCTCGGCTCGAAGACCGGGCGCTCGCCCACCGTGGACGAGATCGCCGATCACCTCGATGTCGGGGCCGAGCAGGTCCTGGAAGCGCTCGAGGCGCTCGCCGCGCGCCATGCCACGTCGCTCGACGTCCCAGTCGACGGTGATGGCGGAGACGAATCGTCCACTCGACTCGAGATGATCGGAGCAGAGGACGGGGGGTACGAGGCGATCGACACCTCGGCCAGCCTGGCCGACGCGGTTAGGCGACTGCCGATGCTCGATCGCCGCGTGTTCATGCTGCGCTTTCGCGATGAGCTCACGCAGAGCGAGATCGCCGAGCAGGTCGGCGTCTCGCAGATGCAGGTGTCGCGGATATTGCGGCGCGTCACGCAAGAGCTCCGGGGCTGGATGGATCCCGACGGCGCCCCCGGATCGCCGAGCAAGCGGACGCGAACGCGTCGCGGATGACAGCCGCCCCGGCCCCGGCCCGATGAGTGCAGCCGGCGAGGCGAGTCCTAGCTCGTGAAGATGCCGACCTCGACAGCGGGAGGACGTTGATGCGCAAGGTGATCTATTCGATGACGGTGTCGCTGGACGGGTTCATCGCCGGGCCCGGCGGCGATATCAGCTGGTCTGGACCCGACGAGGAGCTCCACCGCTTCCACAATGACCGCGTCCGGAAGCTCGGGGCGCACCTCCTCGGCCGGCGGCTGTACGAGACGATGGTCTATTGGGAGACGGCTGACCGGGACCCGTCGGCGTCGGCGGTCACGCTCGACTTCGCCCGCATCTGGCAGGCACTCCCCAAGATCGTGTTCTCGACGACGCTCGAGAGCGTGCAGGGTAATGCGCGACTGGTCTCAGGCAACGTCGTCGACGAGCTCGCGCGGCTGCAGGAGGAGCCGGGGGGCGATGTGGAGGTGGGCGGTGCCGGCCTCGCGTCCGAGTTGATCAAGCGCAACCTGATCGACGATTACCGGCTGTTCGTCAGCCCCGTCGTGCTCGGGAGCGGTACGCCGTACTTTCCCGCGATGGAGGGGCGGATCGATCTAGAGCTGCTCGAGACGCGGACGTTCGCCGGCGGTGTGCAGTACCTGCACTACGCCCGCGCCTAGTAGGGACCGGGCTCAGTTGCAGTGCTGCTCGGGTCGATCAGGATCTTGGCGTGGGTCTCCGGGTTGCCGAGCGCGGCGAACGCGTTGTCGACGCCGTCGAGGCCCACCTTGCCGGTGATCAGCGGCGTCGGATCGACGGTGCCGTCGGCCAGCATGTGCAAGGTGTCGCGGAACTCCAACGGCGTGTAGCCGAAGGCGAAGCGCAGATCGATCTCCTTGTTGATCGCCATCGCAGGCGTGATCTGATCGGCACCGACAACGACGCCGACGACCACGATCCGCGTGAATAGCGGCGCGCCGTCGATGATGCTCTCAATCACCCCCGGTACCCCCACGCACTCGAAGATCACTGGATGCTTCGGCGCTGCGCCGAGCGCCTCGCCGAGCCGCCATAGGTGCCACCAGCCGACCGGGAGCCGCTCGAGCTTCTCCTTGGTGTCGACCGCGAGATCCAGCGCTGACGGGATGTCGTTGAGGTGCCCGCGCCGGTCCACGGCGGTGAACGGGGAGCTGACTGCTGGGTCGATCACGACATCGGCGCCGCATGCGGTCGCCAGCGCGCGACGCCCAGGCGAGTAGTCGCTGGCCACCACGTTGCGCACGCCGTTTGCCTTGAGCAGCAGGATGACCGAGAGACCGACCGGCCCGCAGCCGATCACGATCGCAACCGTCCGCTTGGCGACGTCGGCGCGCCGCACGGCATGCCAGCCGACCGCCATCGGCTCGGTGAGCGCGGCGACGTCGGTTTCCAGGCCGTTGGGCACGGGCATCATCAGCGATTCCTGCACGAGCATCTGCTCGGCGTAGGCGCCCGGAGCATCCGCCGACAGGCCGACCATGTCGATACCGCGGGTTCCACGCAGCAGCGGGAGCGCGACGACCCTCGTCCCGGCTGATGTCGTCTTGCGACAGCCCGGGCCGTGTTCGGCGACCTCACCGCAGAACTCGTGCCCGAACACGATCGGCTGCTCGGAGCGCGCGAACCGGTCGTACCCGACGCGCACGGCGAGGTCGGCCCACTGGTCGGTTCCGTGGCGGGCGTGAAGGTCCGACCCGCAGATCCCGCAACGCAGCACCTGCAGGCGCACCTGCCCCCGACCAGGCACGGGCTCGGGCCGCTCGACGACGTCGAGCTCCGCGTTTCTGCAGACAACCGCCTTCATCGCCGCACAGGTGTCCTCCGAGGGCCGGGTCGTGCCCGATTCTCGCTCTCGCAGGACCGCGGGGTCAAGCGGCGTCCAGCGCAACCTCCTGCCCGTTGGCAGTGAGCTTGACGTCGATATTGCCCCGGGTCGCGTTCGAGTAGGGGCACACCTTGTGCGCGGCGGCGACGATCCTCGCGGCCTGCTCGGGATCGCTGACCTGGGGCAGCGTGACGCCGAGTTCGACCGCGACCGTGAACCCACGATCCTCGGTCGTGATCAGGCTCACCCGGCTGTCGATCGAAACGTCCCCGACTTCGGCACGCTCGCGGCGGCCGACGACGCCCAGCGCGCCTTCAAAGCACGCGGCGTACCCGACGGCAAATAGCTGCTCGGGATTGGTCCCGCCGCCAGGGCCATCCATCTCCTTGGGAGTCCGCAACTGGACGTCGAGCGCGCCGTCGGTTGTCGCGCCGTGACCTTCCGCTCGTCCGCCCGTGACCGTTGCCTCCGCCGTGTAAATCGTCTTGGCCATTGCGGCTCCATTCTCCGTCGTAAGTTGAGAGCGCAAGCATCATACGCCCTCGACCGCAGCGGTCAGCGTGCAAGCTGGGGGGCGCGATCGGCCGCCGGCGCGACCACCGTGAACCACACGGTCTTGCCCTGGGCCGAGCGATGCTCGACGCCCCAGGCGGCGGCCAGGGCATCGACGATGCGAAGTCCGCGACCGCTGGGATCGGTCGGCTTGGGCGATCGCATCGTCGGCTTGCCGACGTCGTCGTAGTCGGTGGCTTCGACGCGGATTTCGCGTCCGGCCTGGATGATCGTCAGGTCGAACGCGCTGTCGGTGTGCCGGATGCAGTTCGTCGCCAGCTCGGAGACCAGCAGCTCGACGGTCGCGGCGACCTCCGGCGAGACGTCGCGCAGCACGTCGGTCGCAAACCGTCTGGCCGC
>DASYFZ010000034.1:0-16077 GCA_036000295.1 Solirubrobacteraceae bacterium | reverse complement strand
CGGTGACGTGCTCGCGCAGCGTGTCGCGCACGAACCGGCGCTCGTCCTGCGTCGCCACCCGGTAGCGCGCCAGCAGCTCCTTCTGGCGGTTGATCTCCAAGCCGGAGATCGTCCACGAGACCGTCAGGCGCTCGAACAGCATCTCCACCGCCCGCTGCCAGGCGTCCTCGCGGTCAAAGCCGCCGGCGAGCGTGTCGGCGTACTCGCGGCGAGCGGCGGGCGTCAGCGAGCCGCGGAGGGTCAGGACGTTGCCCTCGCCGTCGCGGTAGTCCGACGTCGGCGCCTGCAGCTTCTCGCGCGTGGCACGCTGGCGGCTGCGTCGTCCCACGATCAGGTCGCGGATGCGGCGTGCTCCAGCTGGGCGACGACGTCGCCGCGGACCGGCTCCGCGTGGCCGGCCCAGGCCACCGACGGGGACATCGCGGCCAGCTTGCGGATCGAGGCGCGCGCTTGCTCGGTGTCCATGGTGAACGCCGCGAGGGGCACGCGCGCGGCGCCCTTGATCCCGGTTTGCGGGTCGACGGTGTAGAAGCAGTCGGACACCAGCGCGAGCCGATCGGAATCGCGAAACAGCCCGATCAGGCCCGGTGCGTGCCCGGGCAGCTCGACGACCCGGAAGCCCGCGATCTCGTCGCCCTCCTGGACGGTGCCCGCGATCTGCACCGCACCGCCGTCCCATGCGGGCAGCAGGCGCTTGTACAGAGCGCGGCCGTGGGGCTTGAGCTTGGCGAAGTCCCAGTAGGGGCGAAGCGGCTCCGATGACTCTGCCGCCTCGCGCTCGGCCGGGTGGCAGTAAACGGGCGCACCGAGGCCGGGCGCCGAGCCTCGGTGATCGGCGTCGGCGTGGCCGAGGACGACTCGCTTGATGCCGCCCAGCCGCACACCTGCGGTGTGAACCGCGCTGGTCATGTCGCTGATGCCGGCGTCGAACACAGTCACGCCGCCATCGTCGGCGATGAGGTACACGTTCATCGTCTTGGATGGAAAGCCGCCGCGCACAACCCACACCCCGTCGGCGATTGCCTCGGGTTCGGTTCCGTGCACCCAGTTCTTGATCCGTGTGCGCAGATTGGCGGCCTTCGCCAACCGCGCCTCGGCGGGCGATCCGGCGGCCGGAAGCATCCCGAGCTGGCGCGCGATGTCGCCGGTGTCGATGTAGGCGTCGTTGCGGACGATCACGTCGCCCTCTGGCGAGGCGGTCACGACGTCGCAGCCTTCGATCGAGATCTCCGCGCCGTTAGGAGCGAACCCCTGGAAAGTCCCGGGACCGGCGAACGTCCCGCTTGCCCGCCAGCGAACTGCGGTCTTCTCGCCGCCGGCGACCTCGTCGATCACTTCGAGCTTGAAGTCCGGGAACGCCTCAAACAGCTCGGCGAAGTACCTGCGGATGCCGTCGGGTGCGACGAGCTCCTGCTGGCCGACGAGCCGGTCGACCGCCCCGGGCTTCCAGCACGCCAGCGCGGCGTCGAGATCGTGCGCCCCAAGCGCGTCGAAGTAGCGCCTGGCGACGCTGGTCGCGGTGCTCGTCACAGCGCCGCAGTCTACGCGGCACCAATATCGTGCGCTGGATGACGAGCGTGCGCGAACTGGGGCGCGGTGAGCGGGTCCTGCCCGGCCTGTGGCGACTGCGCCTGCCGCTGCCCTGGCCCGGCGTACCGCACTGCAACGCTTGGGCGATCGCCGCGGGCTCGGGGATTGTGCTCGTGGACACCGGGATGCATCAGCCTGGATCGATGGCGCAGCTCGAGCGCGCGATGGAGCAGGTGCGGTTGCGCGTCGAGCACGTGAACCTGCTCGCCTGCACCCACGCCCATTCGGATCACTGGGGGCAGGCTGCGACGATCTGTGACCGCGCCGGATGCGAGCTGTGGATGCACCCCAACCACGAGCACGCGACGCAGTCCGCCGACAACCCGGAGCTCGCGCTCGCGCGGAGGATCGAGGTGGGCCGGCAGAGCGGCGTCCCGGAGTCCGCGCTCGAGGCCTACGCCGAGCGGGCTCGCGACATGCCATCCGGGATCGCGCGTGTGATCGAGCCGAATCGGCAGTTGGTCGACGGCGTGCAGATCGACACCGATCTCGGCACGTGGACTGCCTACGAGACGCCGGGCCACGCCCCCTCGCACGTCTGCCTGTTCCAGCCCGAGCGCCGGCTGATGATCTCCGGCGACCATCTCCTGGGCCGCATCTCGCTGTACTTCGACTACGGCTGGACGCCCGACCCGGTTGGGGAGTTCCTCGGGTCGCTCGATGTGGTTGAGCGCCTGGACGCGCGGCTGTGCCTGTCGGGTCACGGGAAGCCGTTCGTCGACGTCCCCGGGCACATCGACGGCAACCGCAAGCTCGTCGCCGAGCGGCTGTCGGCGGTGCTGGGCGCTTTGGGTAGTGAGCCCCGGACGGCGGTCGAGATCAGCCCGGAGGTCTACAACCAGCCTCTGACCGGGGCTCAGGCTCGGTGGATGCTGGTGCAGACGCTCTCGTACCTGCAGCACCTGGAGCGGCAGGGGCTCGTGGCGAAGGTCAGCGACAACGGCGTGGAGCGCTGGCGGGCCGCCTGATCTGGCGCGCACCCTGATCTGGCGGGCCGCCTGATCTGGCGGGGAAAACCGCACACACGCCGAGAACGATCGACACGCGTGTGCGATCGACACCGGTATACGGGGTCGATCGAACGAACCTCACCGCCACGCGAGAGCCGAGTGACGTTTTCCGCCCGCCCGGCCGCCCGTCCGCCGCTGCCCATTCAGACCCCCCCGTCGTCACAACCTTGACACAACCTTGTCAAGGTTGGTACAGTCCCCCGCGATGCGCATCGACGAGATCCTCGCCTCGGCGACCGAGCCCGTCTTCTCCTTCGAGTTCTTCCCGCCCAAGACCGACGAGGGCGAGCGCAACCTGCGCAGGGCGATCGAAGCGCTGTCGCCGCTTGAGCCGGACTTCGTCTCGGTGACGTACGGCGCCGGCGGCTCGACCCGGGCGCGCACCGTCGAGCTGACCAGGTGGATCAAGCAGGGCCTCGGGATCGAGGCGATGGCGCACCTGACGTGCGTCGGCGCCTCGCGCGACGACCTGCGCGGCGTGCTGGACGGAATTGCGGCTGCCGGCATCGACAACGTGCTGGCTCTGCGCGGCGACCCGCCGCAGGGGCAGACGCAATGGCGACCGCATCCACAGGGGCTGCGCTACTCCAACGAGCTCGCAACGCTGATCTGCGACGGCTATCCGTTCAGTGTCGGGGCCGCGTGCTTCCCGGAGGTCCACCAGGAGTCTCCCGACGTCGCGCACGACATCCGCTTTCTGAAGCGCAAGCTCGAGTCCGGGGTGTCGTTCCTGATCACCAACCTGTTCTTCGACAACGAGCTGTACTTCCGCTTCGTCGAAGAGGCCCAGGCGAGCGGGATCGAGGTCCCGATCATCCCCGGGATCATGCCGATCACCGACGTCAAGCAGATCAAGACGATCACCGGCATGTGCGGCGCCACGATTCCGGAGCGCCTGCTCGAGCAGCTCGAGCTGCGCGCGGATGATCCCGAGGCGGTGCTCCAGCTCGGGGTCTCCTACGCCACCTTGCAGTGCGCCGAGCTGCTGGCGC
Source organism: Solirubrobacteraceae bacterium (assembly GCA_036000295.1). Classification (GTDB taxonomy): domain Bacteria; phylum Actinomycetota; class Thermoleophilia; order Solirubrobacterales; family Solirubrobacteraceae; genus Palsa-465. The sequence goes on along the minus strand of DASYFZ010000034.1, from coordinate 12,485 downwards.
GCGGCGCCCCCGGCATCCACTTCTACACGCTCAACCGCTCTCCCGCGACCAGGGCGATCCTCTCGGCCCTGAAGCTGCTGCGCCCGTGGGTGCGACGGGAAGTGGTCAGGACGGCGGAATGATCTCGAGCGCGTGGGCGACCATCGGGCGCCCGTCGAGCTCGTAGCGGATGTCGACCTCGTCGTTGCGCTTGTAGGTCCCGATCCCCCAGAAGCCCAAGAACCACGCCCATGGCCCCAGCTTCTGGCGCACGAGCTCGCGCTCGAACCGCAGCTCCCCGCCGGTGATCCGGTAGTCGACGCCGAGCTCCTGAAGCACGCCGTTGACGTACACCTCGAACGGCGACCTGACTCCTGCCGGAAGCTCGACGCGCCAGTAGGGCATGCCGGCTCAGTCCTCCAGGTCGGCGGGCAGTAGAGACAGGATCGCCGCGTCCGCGCGCCGGCCATCGACGCGCAAGTACCCACGCAGCACGCCCTCGTCGGCGAACCCGGCGGCGCGCGCCGCGCGGATCATGGGCTCGTTGGCGGCCGTCGTCATGACCTGGACGCGCTCGAGCTCGGTGTTCGCCAGCAGCCACTCGGCGACCATCCTCAGCGCCGGTGCGGCCATGCCGCCCCCGCGCGCCTTCGGCGCCAGCCAGATCGCGAGCTCGGCGCGATCGTTGTCCCAATCGACATCTCGCACGTACACCTGCCCGCGACAGACGTCCGAGCCCGGCTTGGTGATCGTCAGCGTCAGCCGCGTCCCGGCGGCGCGCTCGGTCGCGGCTCGCTCCTCGCGGCGTCCCAGCTCGGCGCCGCTCGGGGGCCGCTGCTCGCCCAGGCGCACGTGCAGCTCCGGGTCATCCTGATAGGCGATCAGGATCTCCGGGATGTCGCGCTCGGCTGACAGGCGCACGATCACTCGCTCGTCGACGAGCGGCTCTGGCGGCGCTGGAATCCGTGGCATGTCGGGTTGGGACCGTACTCTGGTCGAAGCATGAAAGCGGACCAGATCGCGTACAGCATCCGGCGCTCGCCTCGCGCGCGCCGGGTGCGTGTAACCGTCGACGCGACCAACGGCGTCGAGGTGGTGCTGCCGCGCCGCGCGCCCGAGCGTGAGGCGGCGGCCGCGATCCGGGAGCTGCGTCCGTGGATCGACCGGCGGCTGGCCGAGCTCGAGCGGACCCGTGCAGCGATCGCGGCCCGCGGGGACACGGTGCCCTACCTGGGACGGGTGCTGCACCTGGTCGAGCAGCCGGGCAGGACGCGCGTGCACCGCCGGCACGATGAGCTGTTCGTCCCCGCCGGCCAGCAGCGCAATCCCGCGCTGGAGCGTTGGTACCGGCGCGCGGCGCGCGCGGAGATCGCCCCGCGGTTGGACGCCGCGTGCGCGCAGACCGCCAACTCCTACACGGCGCTGACGATCCGCAGCCAGCGCACCCGCTGGGCGAGCTGCTCGCACACCGGTGCGATGAGCTTCAACTGGCGGCTGCTGCTGGCGCCCGAGCCCGTCCTGGACTACGTCGTGTGGCACGAGGTCTGCCACCTCGAGGTGCTCGACCACTCGCCGCGCTTCTGGGCGCTGCTCGAGCGGCGCTGCCCCGACTACCGCGAGCACCTGCGCTGGCTGCGCCGGCACGGGGGGACGCTGGTCCTGTAGCGGCCCCCCCGGACCGATCAGTCGCCGGTGGGCACGACCCCGGCCGACTCGACCATCAGGATCGCCGTACGGATTGGGGCACGCGTCCGGTGCTCGACGCCCTTGGGGACGGTGTAGCCCTGATGGGGCTCGAGCGTCACCGTGTCGCGATCCTCGAGATCGATCAGCAGCCGTCCCTCGAGCACGAGGAAGAACTCGTCCTGGTCATCGTGGTGATGCCAGTGAAAGTCCCCCTCAATCACCCCCAATCGCACAACGGACTCGTTGACCGTCGTCAGCGTCTGGTTGAACCACGGCTCGTGACCGGCGATCTCGGCCGGTATGTCGATCAGCGACAGGCTGCCGTACTTGTCGTCGAGCTGGATGTCGTACTCCTGGCCGCTCATGCCCTCTCCTCGTTGGCGTTGCTGACTGCTCGGCGCAGGGCGGTGAACGCGGTCTCGCCCTTGCGCTGCTGGACCACCTCGCGCTGCAGGCGCCCGACGTAGGCCTCGGTGGAGCCGTCGCCGCGCACGTCGACGCCGGCGCGCACGCTGGGGATCAGGCGTTGAGGCCCGGCGAGCTCGATTCGCGCGACGACCTGCTGGACGGGGTCAAAGCGCTTGATGCGCACGTCGACCACGTCGGTGGTGGTCGTTTCGGCCAGCTCCCGGCCGCGCGCCTCGACCGCGTCGAGCGCCGCGTCGAGCACGTCAAAGCGCTCGCGCTCGACGCGCGGACCAGTGCGTATCGTGACCTTCCAGCCCACCCCGCGCCGGCCCCACCCAGCGTGCTACTTGCGCTGATCGATCGGCACGTAGTCGACGTCGCGCTTGCCCGTGTAGATCTGCCGCGGACGCGCGATCTTCTGCTCGGGGTCTTCGATCATCTCGAGCCACTGGGCGATCCATCCGCTCGTGCGCCCGATCGCGAACATCACCGGGAACATCTCCATCGGCATGCCCAGGGCCTCGTAGAGCAGGCCCGAGTAGAAGTCGACGTTGGGGTAGAGCTTGCGGTCGATGAAGTAGCTGTCCTCCAGCGCGATCTTCTCGAGCTCGAGCGCGATGTCAAGCAGCGGGTTGGTGCCCGTCACCTGGAGCGCTTCGTCGACTGCCGACTTGATGATCTTCGCGCGCGGGTCGTAGTTCTTGTAGACCCGGTGGCCGAAGCCCATCAGCCGCTCCTGGCCGTCCTTGACGCCCTTCACGAAGTCGGGGATGTTCTCCTTGGTCTCGATCCGGCGAAGCATCCGCAGCGCGGCCTCGTTGGCGCCGCCGTGCAGGGGCCCGTACAGCGCCGCGACGCCCGCCGCGACCGCCGAGTAAGGATCTACCTGGGAGGAACCGACGCCGCGCACGGCGCTCGTCGAGCAGTTCTGCTCGTGGTCGGCGTGCAGGATGAACAGCACGTCGAGCGCGTGCTCGAGGCGCGGGTCCGGGCCGTACTTCAACTCGGTCATCTTGTAGATCATCGAGAGGAAGTTGCCCGGGTAGGTCAGGTCGTTGTCGGGATACACGTAGGGCATCCCGCGGTTGTGGCGGTAGGAGAACGCCGCCAGCGTCGGCATCTTCGCGATCAGGCGGATGATCTGCATGTACCGGACGTCCTCGTCCTTGATCGCCGACGCCTCGGGGTAGAAGGTCGAGAGCGCGCCGACGGACGCGAGCAGCATCCCCATCGGGTGCGCGTCGTAGCGGAAGCCCTGCATGAATTCCTTGACGTTCTCGTGCACGAACGTGTGGATCGTGATCTCGTGCGTCCACTCGTCGAGCTGGGCCTGCGTGGGCAGCTCACCGTGGATCAGCAGGTACGCGACCTCGAGATAGGTCGACTGCTCGGCCAGCTGCTCGATCGGGTAGCCGCGGTACTGGAGGATGCCCGCCTCGCCGTCGATGTAGGTGACTGCCGAGCGACACGACGCCGTGGCCATGAACGCCGGGTCGTAGCTCATCAGGCCGAAGTCGTCGTCGTCGGTCTTGATCTTGCGGAGCTCGGTCGCCTTGATCGTGCCGTCTTCGATCGGGACTTCGTACTGCTTCCCCGTGCGGTTGTCGGTGATGGTCAGAGTCTCATTGGACTCGCCTACCTCGGCGCCATTCTGCTGCTGGGTCTCTGTAGTCATGCGATACCTCTCGGGCAAGTTGTCAAGTGGCCGAGCCGCGCCAGCCACTCACTCTAGTACCCAGATGTACGCGGCGGCCCACCCGAAGCCGCGGAGATGGTCAGCTTGTCGCGATGGCCATCGCGATCGCGATCACCATCAGCGTGAAGCTGATGCCGATCACGGCGCGCTGGCCCCGGAGGTTGCCGGGGAAGTCGGGCCGGTTGAGGCCAATCGCGGCGAGGATCACCGCCCAGGCAGCGAGCGCGCCGCCCGCGATGTAGAAGGGAACCTTTGACGTTCCGGAGGCGGCTAGCAGCAGCGCTGACACGGCGCGCGAGCCTACCCGATCTTCGACGCTTCGGTCGCGACGGCGTCGGGCCCGCGGACGCCCTCGTACCGGCTGGCGGTGGCGGCCCGCTGACCCTGATAGTGACTGCCGAGCTCGGGGCTCCCGTACGGCCGCAGCGCGGGCTGGTCGAGTGTCATAAACGACAGCTGCGCGATCAGGCCTCCTGGGTACAGCTTGATCGGGACGCGGGTGAGATTGTTGAGCTCGAGCGTGAGCGTGCCCTTCCAGCCGGGGTCACAGAAGCCGGCGGTGGCGTGGACGATCAGGCCGAGGCGGCCCAGGCTGGACTTGCCCTCGATCCGGGCGACGATGTCGTCTGGGAGCTCGACCCATTCGAGCGTCCGGCCGAGGCAGAACTCGCCCGGGTGGATGACGAACGACTCGTCGGCTCCGACGACGACCTCTTCGGTGAGGTTCTCGGGCGGCTTGCGCAGGTCGATGAACGAGGCGCGGTAGTTGTGAAACACGCGGAACGAGTCGCCCAGGCGCAGATCGACGCTCGCGGGCTGGACGAGCGCCGGATCCCAGGGGTCGATCCGGATCCGGCCGTCCTGCACGAGCTGCAGGATCGTGCCGTCCGAGAGCACGGATGTGGCCGACTGGCTCATTCGCTGGGGAGACTAGTGGCCGAGCGTGCGCGCGCGAGCCCGCGTGGTTCGGACGCGAGCCGGCGGCTGCGGCGCCGGGTCGCCGTGCGGCCCGCGGCGCGGCTTGCGAGGGAACGGCTTTGGCGGGTGTGGACGCTGCCGGCGGATGCCGCCGTCTTCATCGGTTGACGGCGCCTCGTCCGGGTCCTGCTTGATCGCCCACCAGACGATGTAGATCAGCCCCGCGAGCGGAATCTTGAGCGCCAGCATGAACCACAGAAATCCCCAGGTCACGACCCGGCGATCGTACCGGATCAGGGCGCGAGGGTTCCAGTCGAAACCACGCCGGTTGTCAGTCTCGTAACGCGACCGGCTGCTCGACGAAATAGGTGATTCGCTGGAGGTCCGAGACCCGTTCAGCGATCTCGTCGCCAGTCAGCGTCGTCATCCGCTCGACGCCGAAGGCCTCGACGTTGAACGAGGCGAGCGCGGTGCCGTAGGCCATGGCACGACGCAACAGGTCGTGGTCGAGCGCCGCGCCCGGATGGGCGGCGATGTAGCCCATGAAACCGCCGGCAAAGCTGTCGCCGGCGCCCGTCGGGTCGATGACCGTCTCCAAGGGGAATGCGGGAAGCCCGAAGAAGCCCTCGTCGGTGATCATCGCCGCTCCGTATTCGCCCTGCTTTGCGACGATCACGCTTGGCCCCCACTCGCGCACCTGGCGGGCGGCGAGCACGAGGTTCGGCTGCTCGGTGAGCTGCTTGAGCTCGGCGTCGTTGAAGAGGATGCAGTCGACGCCGCTGATCGTCTCGATCAGCGATTCCTTGGCGCTGTCGATCCAGAAGTTCATCGAGTCAAGGGCGACGAACCGAGCGTTGGCGCATTGGCCGCGGACCTGGCGCTGAAGGTCGGGCTGGATGTTGGCCAGGAACACCACGTCGGCGCCGCTGGAGAGCTCCGAGAGCTTGGGCTCAAACCCCTCGAACACGCCCAGCTGGGTATCGAGCGTCTTGCGGTCGTTGAGGTCCCAGCCGTACTCGCCTGCCCAGAAGAACGTCTTGCCGCCGGCCACGTGCTCGATGTCGTCGGTGTCGACACCCCGCGCGCGCAGCACGGCGTACTCGTCTTCGCCGAAGTCGTCGCCGACGGGGCCGACGACGTGGACGGTGTCGAAGAACGACGCTGCCAGCGAGAAGTGGACCGCCGAGCCGCCGAGCATCTTCTCTCGGGTGCCGAACGGGGTCTTCACCGCGTCGAACGCGATTGAGCCTACGACCGTGACGGACATGAGGCGGGGAAGGCTAGCGGGGCCTGGCGGCGAGGCGGCAGGTCACGCCGGTCAGCCGGTGTGGGCGAATCCGATCGGCGACCTGCCGGCCGCGTCAGCCCAGTCCAGCCCGCCCTCGCCCAGGGCGAAGCGCATGCGCACCTCGAGGCCGCCCGTCACGCGCTTGGCGATCTCGAAGTCGTCGCAGACCTGCGAGATCAGCGACAGGCCAAATCCCAGACCGGGGCTCTGAACCTGCGGCCTCATGCCAAGCCCGTCGTCGGCGATCAACACCCACAGCTCGCCCGCCGAGAGGCCGGCATCGAGCTGAATCCGCCCGGCTTCCTCCTCGTAGGCGTGCACCACGACGTTCGTCGTGGCCTCCGATACCGCCAGCCGGATCGAGTCGAGTTGCTCGGCGCTGGCGCCCGCCGCCCGCGCGAACGTGCTCAGCGCCTCGCGAGCGCGAGGCACCGAGTCCGCGACGGCGGGGAAGGTGTGGCTCAAAGTCTGCCCGCGACCCATACAGATTTCGATACCCATCCGGCTCATAAGTCAAGCCGCGATGGTCGACGTGCTGACCTTCCGTCCGCCGCATGGGTAGGCGGACGCGAGGCCGGGTCAGCGAAGATTGTTGATGCAGCAAACTATTTAGGTTCCCGATCTTTTCACGACTACACTCTGTGGTCGAGATGAAGGACGGAGCGCAAGCGCCACCCGTAGTCCCCGAGGTGCTGACGCAGTACATCGGCTTCCTCCTCAGCCGCATGGGGACGATCGCCCAGAAGCGCTTCTCGACGAGGCTGGAGGCGCTGGAGCTGACGCCGCGGATGTGGGGCGCCCTGAACGTGCTCGACGCCGCCGGGACGATCACGCAGCACGGTCTCTGCAAGCGCACCGGCATGGATCCGAGCTCGATGGTCGCGACGATCGACGACCTCGAGCGCAAGGGACTGGTCGAGCGCCGGGCTCATCCCAGCGACCGCCGCGCCTACGCGCTGCACGTCACCGACGCCGGCCGGGAGACCTTGTCCGAGGGCCGCGAGGTGGTCCAAGAGGTCCAGGACGAGCTGCTGGCGCCGCTTGACGAGGCCGAGCGCGAGCAGCTCCGGAGCCTGCTCGTGCGGCTTGTGACAGCCGCGGGCAACACTCCTTAACGCGTCGTGGCGCGGCCGGGGCGCCGCATTACCCTGTGACCCAGATGTTGACGATCAGATGTTGACGATCCTCGGAGCCGGCGGCTGGCTTCCCGCCTACGGACGCCAGACGGCGTCGGCGGTGCTGCGCAACGGCGACGAGGCGGTGATGATCGACGCCGGGACGGGCATCGCGCGGCTGATCGAACAGCCCGACGTGCTGGCCGGCGTCAATCGCCTGCACATCCTGCTCACGCACTTTCATCTCGATCACATCGCCGGCCTCGCGTACCTGCCCGCGCTCGGCGTGTGCGAGGACACCACGCTGTGGGGCCCTGGTCGGCTTCTGTATGACACGACCACGGAGGCCGTCCTGTCCGCGGTGTCGCACGAGCCGATGCATCCGGTCCCGCTCGAGGCGCAGGACATCCTGGTGCGAGACATCCCGGGCGGCGAGCTCGAGCTGGCCGGCATGCGGATCACGACGCGCAGGCAGGATCGTCACTCCGCTCCGTCGCTGGGGATCCGCTTCGACGATGACCTCACGTGGATCACCGACACCGCGTTTGACCCCGACTCGGCCGCGTTTGCGCAGGGCAGCGAGCTGGTCGCCCACGAAGCCTGGTTCACGCGTGCCACCGTCCGCAATCCCGACATCCACTCAGCGGCGTATCAGGCCGCCGAGGTCGCCGCCGGCGCGGGCTGCGAGCGGCTGCTGCTGATCCACCTGCCGCCGTTTCAGCAGTCCGTCGACGCGCTCGTCGCCGAGGCTCAGGCGCTGCTCGCTGACGTCACACCCGCGCGCGACGTCACCGCTGTCTCCGGGCTCTGACGCGGGGCGCCACGCGCCGCCGCCGCGAGCGCGGCACCGACGCCGAGCAGCAGCCACGTGACCGGATCCTCGAGGAAGTCCGCGTACAGCAACGTATGGAACACCAGCGCCAAGAACGCCGCCGCGATCGCCGCTCGCGGCGGATCGCCCCGAGTGCCGCGCAACAGCACGATGAGCGAGACGAGCACGAGCGCGATGTAGGCAATCTCGCCGATCAGCCCCTGCTCGGCGGCGATCGTGATCGCGATCGTGTGTGACGCCGCCAGCGTCGTCGAGCTGTGCGGATGGCGCTTGCGGTACTCGGTCACGAACGCTGCCGAGCCGTAGCCCCAGAGCGGGCGCGACTTGAACATGTCGATGCCACCCGAGACCAGGCCCGCGCGTCCGCTCGAGGCGCCGTTGAGTCCCTGGTTGAGGCCGAACGTCTTGGGCGATACCGCGACCGCGGCCGCGCCGACGGCGACCACCACAACCGCCGTGATCACCGCCCGCGAGACCCGCCAGCGAATCGCCGCCAACGTCGCCAGTCCGACCAGCAGGGCTCCGAGGCTCGATCGCGACAGCGTCAGCACCAGGCCGGCCCAGAGGACCACGAGCACGCCGACGGTGGCCAATTGCTCACGCTGGTTGCGGTCGTACAGCAGCACCGCGGCGAGCATGACCATCACCAGCGCCAGGAACCTCCCGAAGATGTCGGGGTCGAAGAACACCGAGTTGACGGTGAAGTACGTATGCAGGTCGTTGGCGACGACGAGGCGGGGATTGAGGATGATCGTCTTGGTCGCGTACTCCACGAACCCGACGATCGCGAACAGCACGGCGAGCGCGGCAACGAGCTCCACGCACCTTCGGATCAGCCGGCGGTCCCACTCGATCCCGCGCAGCAGCGCGAACATCAGCGCGAACGGGACGTAGAAGAACACCATCTGCTGCAGCGCCTTCTCGAAGTCGGGCGAGTACACCGCCTGGATCCCGTAGAGCACCACGTACAGCGCCAGCAGCCGCTCGATCCACGGCCCAAGCCGGCGGCGTTTGCGCGCCGGCCGGCCGTCCGCCTGCCCGTCGCGGTCGCGGCGACTGGGCCGGGGAAGCGGCGCAGCCGGCGCAAGCTCGTCAGCGCGGAGCGCCGGCACGATGAACGCGAGCGCGCCAGCCGCGACAACGACATACAGCGGCACGAGCAGGTTCGATGTCGTTCCCCCGGCCTGGATCGGGATCCGAAAGGGGACGGCAAAGATCATCAGCGGCGCCAGCAGTCTCGGCCGCCGGGTGATCAACACCGCGATCCCGGCCACCACGGCCAGGGCAAGCAGCGCGGCGACGAGCCCGTACAGCGGATGGCGGTGCACCGTGCGCAGCTGCGGCGAGTGCCAGATGTCAGCCAGCAGCAGGACCGGCGCTAGCGCCAGCGCGCCGAGCATCGCCCCGGCCTTGAGGCGGTCGTTGCCGGCCAGCAGCGTCAGCGCCACGAGCGCCGCCGCGACCACGACGCCAAGCTTGGGCAGCGGTCCCGACAAAGCGGCAAACGCGGTCACGCCCGGGATCATCCTCTACCCTGTCGCCGGATGCCCCGTGCAAAGCGCCGCATAGGCCCGCGCGTCGCCACCGCCGCTGTCTGCCTCACCGCACTCGCCACATCCGCTTGCGGCTCCGCCGTCAAGCCGGCGACTGGCGACCGCGGCAAGATCGACAATCCGGCGACCGCGAAGGCCAACCGAATCGAATGCCTGACCAATAAGCACATCCCCGTGCAGCAGGTCGGGCTCAACGAGCTGTTGCTCGGCCCGCAGCCGGCGAGTCCCCGCGTCGTGTTCGACGCGACCGAAGGCGCCGCGCAGGGAGTCCAGATCCACGGTCAAGACTCCGGTGCCGAGGTGATCGGCGCCGCGCTGCTGTTTCCCGCTCAGGCGCCGAGCACGGAGCTCAGCGCGATCGAGACCTGTCTGTCTCAGGGCATCAAGGGTTAGCAAGCGGGCATAAGCAGATGCCAACGGTCGATCGTCATAGAATGCGCGTTCGACGCCCGCGCACAGTTGCGCGGGCTGCTGTACGTCTGCCGCCGTCGCGCGATCGGCTCGCGAGCGCGGCAACCGACCCCCCTTTCACTTGTCTGTCCCCAGCGCAGAGCTGACCGCCCCGTCCGCACGCGCCGACGCTCGCGCGGCGTGGCCGACGCTGACCGCACGCGTTACTCCAGGACGGCTCTACCTGGTGATGGGTGCCGTGGCGCTGGCGCTCGCGGCCCTTTCGCTGTTGATCCCGTCGACCCCGAGCTACGACCCGTGGGCGTGGATCGTCTGGGGGCGCGAGATCGCACACGTAAATCTCCAGACGACCGGCGGGCCCACCTGGAAGCCCTTGCCCCTGATCTTCACCACCGTGTTCTCGCTGTTCGGGAAGGCGGCCCCCGACCTGTGGCTGGTGGTGGGCCGGGCGGGCGCCCTGATGGCGGTCGCCATGGTGTTCAAGATGTGCGTGCGGTTGACGCGTCAACTCGCCGTGCGCGGCGACGCCGACGAAGCCCGCTCCAGTGCACTCGGGCCGGCGATCCTCGCCGGGCTCGTGGCCGCGTTCGGGCTCACGTTCGCCGGCGGGTTCATCACCTCCAGCGCGCTCGGCTACTCCGAAGGGCTGATGACCGCGCTCGTGCTGATCGCGGTCGACCGGCACCTCGACGGATGCCATCGCCAGGCGTTCGCCGTCGGGTTCGCGGCGGCGCTTGACCGCCCCGAGATCTGGCTGTTCTGGGGTCCCTACGGGCTCTGGCTGTTCTGGAAGGACCCGGGGGCACGCAAGCTGGTGATCGCGCTGTTCGCGCTGATCCCGATCCTGTGGTTCCTGCCGGAGTACTGGGGCTCGGGTCACTTCTTCCGTGGTGTCACGCGCGCTCATACGCCGCGCTCCAACAGCGCCGCGTTCGCGAAGTGCCCGTTTTGCACCGAGTTCGCCAAGCACGCATGGCCGACGGTCCCCTCGCGCACCAAGGGCGTCGCGATCATCGCGGGGCTAGCCGCCGCCATCGGGCTGTGGCGGGCGTTCAGAGCGGGCGGCCGTGCCGCGCTGGCGACGCCTCGCCGCCAGGCAATGGCCGGAATCGCGATCGCCGCCGCGCTCGGCTTCGGCTGGTGGGTCGTGATTTCGGTGATGACGCAGATCGGCTTCTCGGGCAACGACCGCTATCTGATCCTCGGCGCCGCGCTCGTCGAGATCGCGGGCGGAGTCGGCTTCGGCTGGGCCGCGCTCGAGCTCAGCCACTGGCTGTCGCGTCGGTACAGCGCGGGGTCCCGGCGATTGGCCTCCGGTGTCGGCACGTGGGCAGTCGCGGCCGCGATCGGCGCGTGCTTCCTGCTGCTGCCGCAGTGGATCGGCGGCCTGGTTCACATTCGCAAGATCCATAAGGCGCTCGTCTACCAGGCGCATCTGCGCGAGGACCTCACAAAGGCCGTGGCGCAGGTCGGCGGCCCAGCTCGCGTCTTGCGGTGTGGCTCGGTCATGACCGAGGGCTTCCAGGTGCCGATGGTGGCCTGGGCGCTTGGCGTGCACACGTTGCAGATCGAGGCACCGCCGAACGGCGGGCCGCCGCCCCCAGCGCCCAACGTGATCTTCCGTACCCGGGCGCAGCGCAATGCGACCCCGCTTCCGCTGTTGTCCGATTGGCCCAATGTGCACTTTCAGCGTGTGGGTCACGTACGAACCTTCAGCGTGTACTCCAACTGCACAGGTAACGTGACGCTCTGATGGCCACCACCGTCGCCCGCCCCAGGCCCACAGTCCCCAAAGTCGACGTAACCACCCCGCGGTGGTTCGAGCGCCTGCCGGTCTGGGCCAGCATGGGCGGGTTCCTGCTGTTGCTGATGCTGGCGTCGCTGTTCATGCGCACGCGCTACCTCAGCGGCCAGTACTGGATGGACGAGGCGATCACGACCGGGATCTCGTCGCACTCGCTTTCGGCGATTCCCGGGATCCTGCGCCATGACGGCAACCCGCCGCTGTACTACATGCTGCTCCATGTCTGGATGCAGATCTTCGGCGCCAACGAGTCGGCGACGCACGCGCTGTCGCTGGTGTTCGGGCTGCTGACGATCCCCGTCGGCTTCTGGGCGGGATGGAGCCTGTTCGGCCGCCGGGCGGGGATGATGGCCGCGACGCTGCTGGCGTTCAGCGCGTTCCTGACGCAGTACGCCCAGGAGACGCGGATGTACGAGCTCATGGGGCTGCTCGGGCTGTTGGCGACCGCCGGCTTCCTGCACGGCTTCGTGTACGGCAGACGCAAGTACCTGATCATGTTCTCGATCTCGCTGGCGCTGATGCTCTACACGCAGTCGTGGGGCGTGTTCTTCTGGCTGGGGTCGGCGTTCGCGTTGATCCCGGTGTACCTGCGCAGCGACGACCGGCGCGCGCTCCTGCGCGACGCTGCATTTGCGTTCATCGGCGCCGGGATCCTGTACCTGCCGTGGGTGCCGAACTTCCTCTATCAGGCCAAGCACACCGCGGCGCCATGGGACTCCTCGCCGCAGTTCGGCGCACCCGTGCAGCTGTCGCGCAACCTGCTGGGCGGCGACCGCGTGTCGATCGCGCTGCTGC
>DASYFZ010000029.1:0-6647 GCA_036000295.1 Solirubrobacteraceae bacterium | reverse complement strand
GCCCCGCCGAGCCCGTGGATGCGGTCGCGCAGCTCGGGCGGGTTCTCGATGATCTGCGAGAAGCGCACGACGGTGACGGTGTCGTCCATCTCGACCTTGCGGCCGTAGATCTGCTCGAGGAAGTGGACCATCTCGTCGACTCGCCGGAACTCCGGATTGTCGTGCTCGATGTCGCGGGGAGAGAGGTCCTTGACGCGCTTGACCTCGACCTGGTCGATCACCGCGTTGAAGATCTTCTCGCGCGGCGAGTGCTGGTAGCCGATGGTGACGAGCACACAATCGTTCTTGCGGTACTTGTGGGACTTGTCGCCCAGGCGGATCGTGGCGGTCTTGCGACCGCGCCGCAATTGGTCTGCAAACACCGAGGAGTAGAAGTTCAGGACACGCACGGCCCGCCAGCCTACCGGTCGGATGCCAATCGCGATAGCGCGCGGTTGATCATCTCGCGCTCGCCCGCGTACGTCAGCGACCGCGCGGCCTCCCGCAAGGGGATCCAGCGCGCGTCTTCGATCTCGTGATCGTGGTCTGCGAGGTCGCCGGAGCGGTACTCGAAGAGGAAGAAGACAACCCGTTTTGCAACGCGGCGGCCCTTGCGCTCGTAGGTGTAGTTGGTCTCGCCCAGTCGCTCGATCAGCTCCGCCGTGACGCCCGTCTCTTCGGCCACCTCTCGCGTCGCCGCCTGCTCGGGGGTCTCGTCGCCGTCCGGGTGCCCCTTCGGAAGGCCGAGCACGCGGTGGCCGTGCGCGCCACGCTTGACCGGCACGATCACGACGACCTGGTCGCCTCGCACCACCACGCCCCCAGCTGAAAACTCGGGATCAGCCACTCCCGCTTAGGCTAATAAACGTAGCGCTCCAATGCACCGGGATCGTGCACGATGAGCTTTCCGCGACCCTGAGTGATGATCCCGGCGCGCTCGAGCACAGCGAGGAAGCGACTCGCGGACTCACGCGACGAGCCGGCCAGCTGGGCGAGGCTCGCCTGGGTCGAGGTGATCAGAACGTCGCCTTCCTCGGCGCCCTCCGATCGTGCCCCGGCGACGAGCTGCATCAGCACCGAAGCGACGCGGCTCTGGACGGTCTGGAACGACTGGCGCGCGAGCCGCTCGTTGGTCTCGCGCAGGCGCCGCCCCAGCGCGGCCAGGAGTTTGACCGCGATCTCCGCGTGTTCGCTCAGCAGGCGGCGCATGTCGCCGCCGAGGATCGCGATCGCCTCGGTGTCCTCGAGCGTCTCGATCGTCGCCGAGCGCCGCTCGTCGTCGAACATCGCCAGCTCGCCGAAGATGTCGCCGGGACCGAAGTTGGCGAGCGTGATCGAGCGGCCGTCGGGGTGTTCGCGGACGGCGCGAGCTCGGCCGTTGCGCACGATGTAGCACGTGCTGCTCTCGTCGCCTTCGCGAAAGACGACCTCTCCGGCTACGAACTGACGCGGAACGGCGACTTCCGCGACCCGCGCAAGCTCATCCGAGCCCAGCTCGGAGAACGCGGGGACGGCGCGAAGCAGTGCGATCGTGTCTTCGCTCGTCGCCGCCATGCGGCCAGGGATACCAGATCACGCAAGATCGAGGGCGCGTTCGCGCCTGCGATGCGTGACCATTCCGCCGACCCACCAGGCCAACGCTGCGATCGCGGCGACGGGGAGAAGCACCGCAAGCCCGATCAGCAGCACACCCGCGGCGACGACCAGGACGCGGCCGGCGTCGTGCGTGGCCTTGCCGAGCGTGAACCCGCCGCTGTTGTGATGGGCGGGCGTGACCGGAGGCTGGGCGCCCGCGAAGATCGTCAGCGAGATGTTGCTGTAGGCGATTCGGTGGTTCAGCGCCGCGAGCGACGATTCGTCGGATGAGATCGATCGCTCGGCGTCGCGGATCTGGGCCTTGAGGCTGTCGACCTGCTCGGTGGTGACAGCGTTGGCGAGCTGCTTGAGCAGCGACGTGCGAAGCGCCTGGGCATCCGCGAGCCGCCGCTTGGCCTGGACGTACTGGTTGTTGACGTCCTGGCTGTTGTCGGTCCGTGAGGCCACCTTCGCGTAGGTGAGCTGCGAAAGCTTGGTCATCGTCTGTGCCAGGGCCGAGCTCGGCACGCTCAGTTGCATGAACGCGTTGCCGTCCGCGCTCCCGGTCTGGGTAACTGATGAGCGGTTGACGATCCCGTTCTCCTGCCCGATGACGTTGAAGGCTTCCTGTGCGACGTCGTCAACCCGGCTCGGGGCGGTGGCGAGGTTGAGCTGGGCGGACTGGATCGTCTTGCGGCCGTTTGGCTGAGGTTGGGGCGTCTGCCCGGACGGCGAGGTGGCGGTGGGAGCGGCAGCCTGTGATGACGCCGTCGAGGCGGCGCTGCCGCTTGCGGCGCCGCTCGACGAACGACTCGGCGCCGACAGCTCGTGGACCGGTCCGGCGCTCGATGACGACGACGTCGGCCCGGCCGCACTCGACCCCGCCGAACTCGAAGCCACCGAGCTCGAGGCGCTGCTGGAGCCCGCGTGGTTGATGCCCGGAACGAACACGAACAGCGCCACCACAGCCGCCACGAGCGTGGCCGCGGCGCTGCCGGCGAGCCAGCCCGACCACGTGGAGCGGCGCGACGGCCGCTCCGCTTCACGCGCGGCCCCACCGAAGCGTCCTGACACGCGTTGGTCGAGGTTATGGGCGAAGACCGGATCGACGCCGGGCCGATCGTCGGCCAGCAGCAGCGCAAGCTCCGCGAGCTCGGCGTACTGAGGATCGACCGCCTCCCCCGCCAGCGTCGCGTCGATCGCGTCCAGCGCCGCGGCGACCTCGGGGTCCATGGGCGTGTCGTCAAGCAGTCGCATTGCAGGCCTTCCTGAGCTTCTCCATGGTCCGGTGCAGCAGGGTCCCGGCGTTTGACTCGCTGACGCCGAGCACCCGGGCAAGCTCGGCGTTGGACAGGCCGGCGTGAAACTTCAGCGCGATGATCTCGCGCTCGCGGGCGGGCAGCGTCGACAGCGCCTGTCGGACCATCGTCCGCGCCAGCGCCACCTCGGCACCGTCGTCAGGCCCGTCGGCGGCGGGATCCTCGGGATCGACGACGAGCGTCGCGTGACGCTTGCGCCGCCGCAGCTCGTCGAGCGCTGCGTTGCGCGCGATCCCGAACAGCCACGCGCGCTCCTCGCCGCGGCGCCGGTCGAATGTGCGCCGGCGCCGGTAGGCCCGCTCGAACGCGAGCTCGGTGACATCCTCGGCCGTGCTGCGGTCGCCCACCAGCGTCGCCACGTACGCGAACACGTCGTCTCGGCTGGAGCGATAGAGCTGCTCGAAGCGCTCCCAGCTTGTCTGCTGCGCACCTTGGTCGGGCGTGGCCACCGTGCCTGTCACACCCTGACTACGACGAGGAAAGCGGTTCATCACGATCGAATCGACAAATCGTCCTCAAAGCCACATGTTGCCGCTCCGGGACGCTCGGATGCCAGAATGTGGACGTAGTGCCGATTCGTCTTTTCACGGGCGCGTTGCTCGTCGTGGTTCTGGCAGTGGTCGCAACGCCCGCGCTGGGGGCCGCCTCCGGCCCGACGCCGAACCAGATCAAGAGCGCTGTCCATAGCGCCGAGCGCTCCAAGCGCTTGTGGGCGACGATCAACGTCTGCGACACGAGAAAACACCCGCATACGATCGGAATTCGTGGTGAGGCACCCGCGCTGGGCTTCCAGGCGACGATCTCGATCTCGATCGCAGTCGACTTCTATTCCAGGACCGACAAGCGCTTCGAGCCCGACCCGAACGCCACGAAGATGATCAAGGTCGGCCCGGTCACTCACGGGATCCACCAGCGGGGCGTGACGTTCCAGTTCGCGCCGCACACCGGTCGCCTGCGGGGCACCGCGACGTTCTCCTGGACGCGCCGCGGCAAGGTGCTGGGCAGTACGAAGCTGCTGACGACGCCGAGTCATCACGATGCCGACTTCGGCGACCCGTCCGGCTTCAGCGCCGCGACGTGCATGATCAAGTGATCCGATGCGCGGTTAACGCGCGGCCAGCTCGGCGAATAGCCTCGGATCGTTGGTGATCACGCCCGTGACGCCCAGCGCCTCGAGCTCGGCCAGCTGCGCCAGTTCGTCGACCGTCCATACGTAGATCTCGCCGTCGACGCCCCGGACGCGCGACACGAGCCGTGGCGTCACGAGCCGCCAGTGAACCATCAGCGCATCGCAGAGTCCGGCCTTGATGGCGGCCGCGGCCCGTCCCGGCAGTACCAGCCGCAGCGCCCGCACCATCGCAAGCGCCGCGACGGTTGTCGTTCGCGATCTGAACGGGTCGCGCTTGACCTTCGGGACCGACCAACCGAGGCGCACGCCCGGCTCCGACGCACGAAGCAGCTCGAGGCTCGAGCGGTACTGCGTGGAGATCAGGGCCCGCTGGCCGAGCTCCGCTTCGCGCAAATGCTCGAGCACAGCGTGTTCGTAGCCCGGAAGCTTGAGGTCGAGGTCGAGCTCGATTCCGTCAAACCGCTCGGAGCCGAGATAGGCGAGCGCCTCCTCGAGCGTGTGCGGCGTGCGCTTGGCGGCGTCCGTGTAGTCGTGGGCGAGCAGCAGCCGGTCGGTGCCGCGCTCGGGCAGCACGTCGAACTCGATCATGTCGACCCCGGCCGCGAGCGCGGCGTCGAAGCTCGCGAGCGTGTTACCGGGAACGATGAGGTCGGCCCCCTTATGGCCGACGCGCCGCAGTCGAGTCACTTCTGGCATCCGGGGCACCAGTATGTCGTCCGGTTTGCGTCGCCCTGCCCACGCGCGACGATTTTCGTACCGCAGCGCCCGCAAGGCCGCCCCGACATGCCATAGACCCGGGGCTCGATCGTCCGTGGTCCTTCGCGGGCCGACAGCGTCATCCGCGGACGCGTCGCCTCGACGATCGCCACCGCCTCGGCGTCAGAGATCGACGACACCCGCCGCCAGGGATCGACGGCGGCCTCCCAGCAGCCCTCGGCCTTCCAGATGTTGCCGATGCCCGCGACGTTTCGCTGGTCGAGCAGGGCGTCGCCGATCGGGCGCGTCTGGTCGTCTGCGCGCAGGCGCCTGAGGAAGCTCGCGGCGTCGAAGTCCTCGGCGAGCACGTCGGGTCCGAGCGCCGCCAGCCGCTGGTCGAAGCGCACCCGCCCGGCCGTGATCAGCTCCAGCAACGGGCCGTCGAACTCGATCACCTCGTGACCGCGCGAGCGCAGCACGATCCAGGCGCGCGAGCGCGACCGCCGGCCCCGCCGCCCCGGTGCGTAGACACCCCATGCACCGGTCATACCGAGGTGCGAGTGCAGCACAAGCCCTCCGTCGAAGTGCAGGAACAGGTGCTTGCCATGAGTCCTCACCTCGGTTACCGCCCGGCCCTCGAGCCGCGCAGGCCAGCGATCGAGCGCGTGCCGCGGGTGTGGCGTCTCGATCGCGTCGGGGACGACCCCCTCCAGGACCGGGCGGATCCGGTTGGCCGCCCAGGCGATCGTGTCCCCCTCGGGCATCCCCCGAGCCTAGGCGGTCAGCGTCAGCCGCCGCGGGCCCTCTTGGAAGCCGAGCGCCACCAGCGCCGGCCCCAGCGCCGAGCTCATCGCCGGCTCGCCGTCGACCTTCTCGAGCGCCAGGCGCTTGATCGCTCCCGCTCGAACCCGGCCCACGAGCGCCTCCAAAGCCGGCTCCAATCGCGAGTCATCCGCCGACACCAGCGTCTGCAGCGCGCGCCCCGATCGCTCCAGGTACAGAATCGGCTCGCCGCCCGACAAGACCACATATGCGCCCGCCGCCCGCGCCGGCCGCCGCGACGCCTCGCCGTCTCCACGGTCGGGCCAGGGCAGGGCCGCGCCGTAGGGCTGCGCTGGATCGACCGCCGCCAGCACCACCGGCTCCTCGTGCACGGGCGCCTGCGCCCGCAGACGCTCGACCGCGCCCGGCAGCGCAAACTGCGCGCCTCCGAGACCTTCGACGAAGTAGCCGCGGCGGGCGATCCCGAGCGTCTCCAGCTGTGTGAGCTCGGCGTAGATCGCCGAGAAGCCGCCGGCGATCCCCTCGGCAAGGACCTGTTCGCGCGTGAGCACGCCGTAGCGCTCGAGCAGCAGCTCCGCCAGCGCGCGCCGGCGCGCGCTGGGATCGACGGCGGCCGCAAACAGCGGCGCCGTCAGCGACCACCTGCCCTGCACCTGCGCGGCGGCTCCGCTGCGACGCCGGGCGGCAAACCGCCCCGCGCTGCGCCGAGACGCCCGCGCACGGTCGCGCTGGGCACGAGCCAGCGTGAGCCGCGGCGCCCGCAACGGCGCGAACGCGTCGTTCGTCGCCTCGCCGGCCCACACCAGATCCCACAGAGCCTCCTGTAGCTCCTCGGGCGCAAGCTCCACGTCCACCAGCAGGTCGGTGAAGAAGCACGCTCCGGCGCTCAGCCGCTCGCGCACCGCGGCGTGCTGCGGCTGGTCGGTGCTGCCGGCGCTGGCGCCGCGAAGCTGCGGCGGACCGAGCTCGGCGAGGTCCTCGCGGAAGTACAGCGCGACGCGCCCGGAGCTGCGGCCCAACGCCCCGGCGCCGATCCACACGACCTCCCCGGCGGCGCAGAGCTGATCCATCCACGTGGGCGAGTAGGCGCCGACGCGGCGCGGGAGCACGTCGCGCTCCCAGGCATCGGCCGGCAGCGCCAGGCCCTGAAGCGGCACGAGCGCCTC
>DASYFZ010000026.1:0-1540 GCA_036000295.1 Solirubrobacteraceae bacterium | reverse complement strand
GAGAGGTTCGGCCGCAACGGGTACGAGAACACGAAATGGGCGGACATCGCCGAGGACGTCGGGATCGGGCCCACCGCCCTGTATCACTACTTCGCCTCCAAGCAGCACTGCCTGTACGTGATCGTCGACCAGGCGCTCACCGAGCTGCATGAGCGCTTCGACACCATGACAGCGGACTGCGCTGATCCGCGGGAGGCGCTGCGCGCCGTGTGCAGCGACTGCTTCGAGCTCTCCGAGCACGAGGTCCTCCGCAACCGCGTGCTCGTCGCCGAGCAGGCGCTCCTCGGCAGCAAGGGGAGCTCCCAGGGCGAAGAGCAGGCTCGGCTGGCGGGTCGCGAGAAGACGCGCGCGCTCGAGATCGCCTGGGCCCGTTTCCTCGCCGACGCGATGCGGCAGGGCGCCATCCCCGAACGCGACCCTCGCATGCTCGCGCGGGCCATGCTCGGTCTCTACAACAGCATCTGGCACTGGTATCGCCCCGACCAGACCCTGCTGCTCCCGACGCTCGCCCAGTTCTTCACCGCCCGCATGCTGGCCGTGGCCGGCGTGCTGCCGGAGACCGCGCCGGCGGCCTGACGGAGCCGGGCGCATGGGGTCCGCACTTGAGCAGTCGCGCCGGTTGGTGCTGCCGGAGCTCACCGGACGTGCCAGCCGGGCCCATCCGAACCGGCGCGCGCTGGTGTTCGGTGATGACGCCCGGACGTACGCGGAACTTCACGATCGCGCCGCGCGCCTGGCCTCTGTGCTTGCCGCGGGCGGCGTGACGGCGGGTGATCGTGTCGCGCTGTTCCTGCACAACGGGATCGAGTTCGTGGAGACGCTCCTCGCGTGTCATCGCCTCGCCGCGGTCCCTGTGCCGATCAACTTCCGCCTGGCGCCGGACGAAATCGATTTCATCCTCGCCGACTCGGGTGCCGTAGCCGTTGTCCGCGATTCGCCCGCGCCCGGGGCGGGGACGGGGACGGGGACGGGGACGGGGACGCCAGGGATGGTGCTCGAGGTTGGACCGAGCTACGACGACGCGATCGCCTCAGCGCCGCCCGTGCGCGAGACGGCGGACGTGCTCGAGGACGATGCGGCGCTCATGTGTTACACGTCGGGAACGACCGGCCGGCCGAAGGGAGCGGTCCTGACGCACCGCAACCTCGTGGCGAGCACGCTGAGCTGGATCCACGAGATGCGAGCGGGCCAGGACGACGTATGGCTGTCGGGTCAGCCGCTGTTCCACATCGGCGGGATCAATGGCCTCCTCCCGTTTCTCGTTCTCGGGGCAACCGTGATCCTCACCCCGACGAGCGCGTTCGACCCGGAGGCCACCCTGCGCCTCATCGAGGCTCACAACGTGACGATGTGCATCTTCGTGCCAACGCAATGGGCTGCCATCTGTGCGCACGATGCTGTCACGCAGATCGATCGCCGCCAGCTGCGCGTCGCCATGTGGGGAGCCTCCCCGGCGCCGCCCGCGACGCTCGAGGCGATGGCGGAGACGTTCCCAGGCGCGGCGATCGTCAGCGCGTACGGCCAGACGGAGATGTCCGGA
>DASYFZ010000718.1:0-7305 GCA_036000295.1 Solirubrobacteraceae bacterium | reverse complement strand
ACGCCTGCCCGTCATCGAGGAGGACAGCATGGGGTCGGACCAGTCGCACACTGAAGACCGGAGCTACACGCGCCGGAGGTTCTTCTCCGCCGGCCTCACCGGTAGCGCCGCGCTGTATCTCGCGGCCTGCGGCGGCTCCAGCTCCAGCTCCAGCAGCTCGAGCTCGTCCGCCGCCAGCACCGGCGGCAGCGTCACGCTCAACAACCTCTTCCAGCAGCAGGCCGGCTACAGCGCGTCGGACCTCGCGGGGATGACGGCCGCGTTCGAGAAGGCCAACCCCAACATCAAGGTCAACAACACGCTGGTCGCCTACGAGGCGCTGCACGACAAGATCGTCTCGGCCGCCCCGGCCGGAACCTACGACGTGGTCCTCGGCGACGTGATCTGGCCGGCCGAGTTCGGGTCCAAGGGGATCGTCAAGGACATCACCAACCTCGTCAACACGCTGCCGACCAAGCAGATCTTCCCCGGCGCGCTGGTCATGGCCAACTACCAGAACAAGTACTACGGGATGCCGTGGATCCTTGACACCAAGTACATGTTCGCCAACGGCTCGATGCTGAAGAAGGCCGGCGTGTCGCCCGCGTCGCTGAAGACGTGGGACGGCGTCGTCAGTGCGCTCAAGACGATCAAGGCCAAGGGCCTGGTCAAGTACCCCTGGCTCGGCAGCTGGTCGCAGGCCGAAGCCGTCGTGTGCGACTACGCGCAGTTGCTCGGCGCGTTCGGCGGCAAGTTCCTGGACGCGTCGGGCAAGCCCGCATTCCAGACCGGCGGCGGCCTGCAGGCGCTGCAGTTCATGAAGATGCTGCTCGACCAGGGGCTCGCGGATCCCGCGTCGACGAGCTCGCTGGAGGCCGACGTGCTGAAGGCCTTCCAGCAGGGGCGGATCGCGATGAACCTCAACTGGACCTTCCAGCTCGCCGGCGCGCTCGATCCCAGCCAGAGCCGCGTGTCCAAGGACGACGTGATGATCCTGCACACTCCCGCCGGAACCGCGGGACAGACCGCGCCTGGCTGCAACGGCGGCCAGCCGGTGATGATCACCTCGGGCTCAAAGCACCCCAACGAGGCGTGGGAATACATCAAGTTCATCACCAGCCAGTCGACCCAGGACGGCTACGTCAAGGACTCGCTGCCGATCTGGTCTGCG
Source organism: Solirubrobacteraceae bacterium (assembly GCA_036000295.1). Taxonomy (GTDB): domain Bacteria; phylum Actinomycetota; class Thermoleophilia; order Solirubrobacterales; family Solirubrobacteraceae; genus Palsa-465. The sequence continues at coordinate 6,155 of DASYFZ010000718.1, read as the reverse complement.
TCCTACGACGATCCGACGGTGTCCAAGGACGCGGGCGCGCAGCTCGTGTCGGTCGCCAAGACGCAGCTGCCGAACATGATCCTGCGCCCACAGGTGACCAACTACAACGCGGCTTCACAGGCCCTTCAGGTGCAGATCCAGGACGCACTGCTGGGCAAGAAGACCCCGCAGGCCGCGCTCAACGCGGCGGCTTCGGCCTTCACATCGGGCGCGCCTCCGGCGTGAGCGGCGAGCGGCGCTGATGGCCGCCGGCGCATCCGCGGAGCCAGTCGGGCCTGACGTCCGCTCCCGCGGGACGAGCTGGCGCGCGCGCACGCGCGAGGGTCGCTTCGCGCTGGCACTGCTTGCGCCTAGCATCATCGTCGTCTTCGGGATCGTCATCTATCCGATCCTGAAGACGCTGTACACGTCGCTGTACTCGGTCAACACGCCGTTTCCGGGGCACTTCCCGTGGGTCGGCCTGCGCAACTACACGTTCGCGCTCTCGCAATCGGATTTCTGGTCGGCGGTTCTGCGCACGGCCTACTTCACGGTTGTGTCCACGGGCCTCGAGCTCGTGCTCGGGATGGCGATTGCGCTGCTGCTGATCGCGCCGCTGCGGGCCCGCTGGGTGTTTCGCACGATCATCGTGCTGCCGTGGGCGTTGCCGACGATCGTCAACGGCGCCATGTGGCGCTACTTCTTCAACGCCCAATACGGCGTGATCAACGCGGCGCTGACTCAGCTTGGGATCCAGTCGTCGTATCACGCCTGGCTGAGCTCACCGTTCGGCGCGCTGAACATCGTGATCCTCGCCGACGTCTGGAAGAACACATCGCTGGTCGCGTTCTTCCTGCTCGCGGGGCTGACGACGATCCCCGCCGAGCTGTACGAGGCCGCGCGGATCGACGGCTATGGCCGCTGGGGCTCGTTTGTGCACATCACGCTGCCGCTGCTCAAGCCAGTGATTGTCGTCGTGCTGGTGCTGCGCACGATCGAGGCGTTCAAGGTGTTCGACATCATCTACGTGATGACGGGCGGGGGCCCCGCCAACGGTACGCAGAGCATCGCCTTTTACACCTACCAGCGTGCGTTCTCCGACGAGTTCTTCGGCTACGGCTCGGCGCTGGCGTACCTGATCGTGCTGTTCATCCTCGGCTTCGCGGTGCTGTACATCCGCCTGCTGCGCTCCGACACCTACGCGCTGGCATGAGCTGATGCAGGATTCACGGGCCTACAGGATCTTCATCCACTGCGCGGCGATCTTCATCTCGCTGATCTTCCTGGCGCCGTTCGCGTGGCTCTTGATCGCGAGCCTGTCATCGCAGGCGGACCTGTTGAAGATCCCGCTCAGCTGGGTCCCGAGCCACCTCTCCTTCAGCCGCTATCAGCAGATCTTCACCTCCCCGCAGGGAACGATCTTCGGCAACTTCCGCGCCTCGCTGCTCAACAGTCTGATCGTCGCCACCGCGACCGTCGCGATCTCGATGGCCGTTGGCGTGTTCGGCGCCTACGCGTTCGCGCGGTTGCGGTTTCGCGGCCAGCGAGTGGCGCTGCTGCTGTTCCTCTCGACGTACATGGTGCCGCCGATCGCGCTGGTGATCCCGCTGTACCTGATCATGGTCCGCCTGCACCTGCTCAACACACGGCTGGGGCTGATCATCGTCTACTGCACGTTCGCGACGCCGTTCGTGCTGTGGATCATGGGCAACTTCTTCATGACGATCCCGCGTGAGCTCGAGGACGCCGCGTTGATGGACGGATGCACGCGGATCGAGGCGCTGTTTCGGGTGATCCTGCCGCTCGCGCGTCCGGGGCTGCTGTCGACGGCGCTGTTCGCGTTCTTGATCGCGTGGGACGAGTTCCTGTATGCGCTGATCTTCACGTCGACGACCGCGGCCAAGACGATCCCCGTCGCGATCGCCGAGTTCACCGGGCGATATACGACGGACTTCGGCCTGCAGGCCGCCGGCGGCATCCTTGCAGCGGTTCCGCCGGTGCTGATCGCGGTCGTGTTCCAGCGCTACATCGTCGGCGGGCTGGCCTCCGGGGCGGTGAAGGGGTGAGCTCTCAGTTCAGGGAGGCGATCTTCCGCCAGCCCGAGAACCTTCGCGCCGCCGCGGCGGCGTTCCGTGAGGCGATCGAGGAGGTGGACATCGGGGCACTGTGCGGCGGGACGATCGTCCTGAGCGGGATCGGCGCCAGCGCGAGCGCCCTGATTCCCGCGATGGTCGCGCTGCGTGCTTCGGGACGCCGTGCGTTCGCGGTCTCGGCGCCCGAGCTGCGGGTCGACGGTGCCTCCCGGCTCGGCGACGCGTTCGTGCTCGTCTCGCAATCGGGCGCCAGCGCCGAGACCGTCGACGCGCTGCGTTACATCGAGGGCGCGCCGGTGGTGGCGATCAGCGCCAAGGGCGACAGCCCGCTCGCCCAGGCCGCGGATGTGTGGCTGCCGCTCGGCCCGCTGCCCGACACGCCGGTGGCGACGCTGTCCTACACCGCGACCCTGCAGGCGCTGGGGATGCTCTGCGACGCGCTGCTGGGCACCGCCTCGGAGTGGGACCGGGTCCCGGAGCTCGCGGCCGGATTGCTCGAGCGCACCGAGCCGGTCGCCGAGCGGATCGCTGCGAAGTTTGCTGAGGTCCGCGCGCTCGACTCGGTCGGCGGCGGTCCCGCGCATGCGTCGGCGGCCGAGACCGCGCTGCTCGCGCGCGAGGGGCTGCGGCTGGCGGCAACCGGGATGGAGACCCGGGAGTACCTGCACGGCCCGCTCGAGGCGGTGGCGCCCGGGTTCGGCGCGATCGTGTTCGGTCGCGACCGAGAGCGCGCCTTGGCAGCGGAGATGGCGACGTTCGGTGCGGCGGTCGCGCTGCTGACCGACACGGAGGCGGGCGACGTCGGCGGCGTCGACGTGATCGGGCTTCCGGAGGTTGCGTGGCTTGCTGCGCCGGTGCTGCAGATCCTCCCCGTGCAGCTGCTCGTCGAGCACACGGCCCGGCTGCGAGGACTGACCATCGGCGCGCTGCGGCGACAGCAGCACGACACCAAGGTGGCCTGATGGCGGGCGGTGGGGGCCCAGCGCCGGCGATCGCGGTGACGGTGATCGGCTGCGTGCAGGCGGACGTGCTGATGAGCCCCGTCTCGGAGCTGCCGCCCTCTGGCGCGACGTTGCTGATCGACGGGATGAGTGTCCGCACGGGGGGCGCCGGCGCCAACGCGGCGCTGGCGTTCGCCGAGGCCGGCCTGTCGGTGCGCCTGATGGGTTGCATCGGCAACGACCAGGTCGGCCGCTGGATGTCCGAGGAGCTCGAACCGTGGGGCCTCGCCGACGAGCTGGTGGTGCTCGACTCAGAGCCCAGCGGTCTGACCGTCGCGCTCGAGTCGCCGGTGCGCGACCGCACGTTCCTCACGTACCTGGGCGTCAACAGGCTGTGGGAACCGTCGATGATCCCGCCCGACGCCTTGTCGTGCGACTACCTGTTGTTCTGCGACTACTTCGTGGCGCCCGGCCTGCGGGGCGAAGCGGGACGGAGGCTGCTGGAGACCGCGCGCGGCTCCGGTGCGCGAACGTTCTTCGACACGGCCTGGGACCCGGAGGGCTTTCCGGCCCACACCAGGGCCGAGGTGCGGGCGCTGCTGCCCTGGGTCGACGTGTTGCTGCCAAACGAGGCGGAGGCGTGCGCGATTGCCGACGTCGAATCCGGCGACGCACTGGCTGCGGCGCGCAAGCTGCAGGCGGTGTCGGGCGGATGGGTGGTCGTCAAGCTCGGCGCCCGCGGCTCGCTGGCGGTCGGGCCGGGCAGCGCCGAGCTCAGCGTGCCCGCGCCCGTGGTCGAGGCAGCGGACACGACCGGCGCCGGCGACGCGTTCAACGCGGGCCTGATCCGCGCTCTCTCCGACGACTCGCCGTGGCCCGACGCGCTCGACGCGGCGGCGCGGTTCGCGTCGTCGCTGATCTCGCGGCCGTCTGGCGACCGCCACCGCCTGGCTCAGCCGTCGGACTGAGGGATCGACTCGGCGAGCAGCGTCGCCACGTCGACCACGCGCAGCTGCTCGCCGGCGCCCTGGACGCCGTCGTCGAGCATCACCGTGCAGTAGGGGCACGCCACCGCCAGCGTGCCGGCGCCGGTGCCAGCGGCCTCGCGCACGCGCTCCTCGTTGATCGGCCTGCCGCGCTCCTCCATCCACATGTGCGCGCCGCCGGCGCCGCAGCAGAACGTCTGCTTGCCCGAGCGCTCCATCTCAATCGGCTCGCCGAGCGCGTGGATGAGCTCGCGGGGCGCGGCCAGCACGTCGTTGTGGCGGGCCAGGTAGCAGGAGTCGTGGTAGGTGATCGACAGGCCTTCGTCGCGAGCGGGCTGCAGCCGGCCGTCGCGCACGAGCCGCGCGAGCAGCTCCGTGTGGTGGATCACCTCGTAGTTGCCGCCGAAGTCCGGGTACTCGTTGGCGAGCGTGTTGAAGCAGTGCGGGCAGTTGGCGACGATCTTGGTGGCGCCGGCCTCGTTGAGGGTCTCGACGTTCTGCTGGGCGAACGCCTGGAAGACGTACTCGTTGCCGATCCGCCTGGCCGGATCACCGGTGCAGCTCTCGCGCGGGCCGAGGATCGCGAAGTCGACGCCTGCTTGTTGGAGCAGCTTCGCCGTGGACTCGGCGGTCTTGCGGGCACGTTCGTCGAATGACGAAGCGCATCCCACCCAGTACAGATACTCGGGCGCGGGATCACCGGGCTCGAGGATCCTGACGCCGAGCTCGGCGGCCCAGTCGGCGCGCTCGGACTGGGGCTTGCCCCACGGGTTGGACGAGCGCTCGACGTCGCGGAGCATCGGCTCGGCCTCGGCGGGAAAGTTCGACTCGACCATCACCAGGTGGCGGCGAAGGTCGACGATGTGGTCGACGTGCTCGATCGAGACCGGGCAGACGTCGATGCAGGCGCCACAGGTGACGCAGTCCCAGACCGACTCCTCGGGCACGGCGCCCGGCACGAGCGGCTCCTGTTGCTCGGCGAGCACGAAGTCCCGCAGGCCCATGATCACGAGCTTGGGCGACAGCGACTTGCCCGTCGCCCAGGCGGGGCAGGCGTCCTGGCAGCGCCCGCACTCGGTGCACGAGTACGTGTCGAGCACCTGCTTCCAGGTCAGGTCCTTCGCCGTGCCGGCGCCGAAGCGGAGGTCCTCCTCGGCGACGTCCTCGTCGTCGAACGACAGCGGCTCCAGCCGTCCGCCCGGGCCGGTGCGCCCGAACCAGACGTTGATCGCGGCGGTCGCGATGTGCAGGTGCTTTGAGTGGGGGAGGTAGGCGAGGAAGGCCAGGATCGTCAGCACGTGGCCCCAGACGAACACGCGCTCCAGGACCTGCGTCGATTTGTCGTCGGCGAACAGATGCGAGAGCGCCTTGGCGACCGGCGACCACGCCGCCGGCCACTCGTTGTAGCCCAGCGCGATCTGGGTGGCGTGCCAGAACAGCAGCGTCAGCACGATCGTCGCGATCAGCGCGAGGATCAGGTCGGCCTCGCCGAGGTGGCTGCCGTCGAAGCGCCCCGGCCTGACGACCTTGCGGATGTACAACGCGGCGATCACGCCGATCAGCACGAGCACCGCGAACACGTCGACGAGCAGTGCGTACCAGCCCTGGTGCCCCAGCCACGGGAACGTCGCGTGCTTGTCGACGATCGAGATCATCGCGATCACGATCGTCGGCGCCAGCACCAGGAAGCCCCAGAAGATGAACGCGTGCATCAGCCCCGGCCCGAGGCGCTTGAGAAGTTTCTGCTGGCCGAGCACGATCGTCGCCTCGTGCTCGACGCGCCTCGGTATGTCTCCGGCGCGCGATACCGGCTGGCCCTGTCTGGCGAGCCGGACGAGCAGGCCGACTCGGCGGCCGAACAGCGTGCCGCTGACTCCGAGCGCGACAGCCAGCGCGACCGCGGCGACCGGTGAGGCTATGTGCCCTTCGCCTTTCTGATCTCGGCGCTGATCGCGGGCAGGACCTCGTGCAGGTCGCCGATCACCGCGTAGTCGGCGCTGGCGAAGATCGACGCATCGCCGTCCTCGTTGATCGCCAACAGCTTCTTGGCGCCCTTGCAGCCGGCCATGTGCTGTGTCGCGCCGCTGATCCCGCACGCGATGTAGATCTCGGGCGAGATCTTCGTGCCGGTCTGACCGACCTGGTCGGTGTGTGGT
>DASYFZ010000698.1:0-2307 GCA_036000295.1 Solirubrobacteraceae bacterium | reverse complement strand
ATAACGTTTCGTGCGCACCTACATGGAGGCGTCGTCCACACGCTCGATCCCTGGAGGTGGCCGTCCTCGAGCTGGGCGACGTCGGTGTGGGTGCTTCCTGACCCCGTACGAGTGAGGGGCGCCGACACCCTGCGGGTGCGCTACTGCCGCCGGGTGCAGGGTCGGGCCGATGGATTGAGCTGCGACGTTTCGCCCTTTCTGGGTGATGCCGCGACAGCCCCTGACCTGCACGATAGAGGTAGCCCGGTTCCGGTGAAGTCACTGGAGCCCTGATGACAACACCATTCACAATCAGGAGGATGCGATGGGATTTGTACGTCGACGCGCTCGCCGCCGGACAGCGCTGGTGGTAGGAGGAGCGGCCTACGCAGCGGGCAGGCATGGAGGCCGTCAACGGGGTTACGACGAGGGTTATGACGACGCCGGGCAGGACCAGCAGCAGATGGCACCACCGCCGCAGGCAGCGGCAGCCCCTCCGGCGGCTGCGCCGAGCACGGCCATCGACTACGACCAGCTCGCGGAGCTTGGGAAGTTGCACGCCGACGGCACCTTGACCGACGAGGAGTTCGCGGCCGCCAAGGCCAAGATTCTCGGATCCTGACCTAACGCGATCGCCGCATGCGATCGCCCGTGCCCGAGCGGACGGGCGGGTTGCCCGAGCTCATCGTCGAGGACTCGCCCGACGCCGCCGACGTGGCGCTGCTGGAGGAACGGGTCGCGGCTGCAGCGATCGCCGCTGCGGGACTCGGTGACGAGCAGGAGTTCGCGATCTTCGCCCGGGACGACGACGGCCGCATCGTCGCCGGCATCTCGGCAATCGTCTGGGGCGGGTATTGCGAGTTGCAGGCCATGTGGGTCAAGGAATCGCTGCGCAGTCGCGGCCTGGCGTTCGCGCTCATCGCCGACGCGGAGACCGAGGCCCGCCGCCGAGGCTGTGCGCTCGTCGTCTTTCACGCATATGACCTGCTCACTCGCGGTCTGTACGAACGGCTCGGATACGAAACCGTCGGCGTGATCGAGGACTGTCCGGCGGGAAGCGCCGCCCGCTGGTTCCGCAAGCTCCTGTGAGCGCGGTTACGTCGACTTCCTCAGGCGGGCCGGGTATCCCGCATTGACATCAGAATCGCCTTCTCGGAGGCGAACTCGGCTTCGGTCAGCGCGCCGGCGTCGCGAAGTGCTGCAAGTCGTTCGAGCCGCGAGAGGCGCTCGTCCTGCGACCACAGGATCGGCGGTCCCGCGCCACCCGCCATCGGCGCAGCCGGCGGTGGCGCGCCTCGGTGGTGGCGACGGTTGCGCCAATGGTCGACGCGCGCTCGCGTGCCCGACATTGCATCCCCGAACTGGGCGTCCGGGAACTCTTCCGCCGTCTGGCGGCGAAGTGCCTCGACGCCGAGCCAGACCAGCACGAACAAGATCAGCACCGGAATCGGCTTGCGCGTCGCCGGGATCGGGCCCCACAGCACGATCAGCAGCAGGATCGCGATGACGATGCCGTACGTGGCGAGCGGGCGTTCGCGGAACCACGGCGCGGCGGCGCGGCGGAAAGCCACCGCGGGGCGCCTTTCTCCGGCTAGGGAAGCCGCCAGCATCACCGCGAGGCCGACGATGATGATCGACTGGCCGATCTCTGAGAGCAGCCTTGTCCCGATCGTCCAGGCCGCGTCGGCGGCGGGCCTCGCGGCGGCGGTGGACGCCAGCGCGTTGACGATCTGGCTGCCGGCGACGTTGCGCGCGATCAACACGATCAGGCCGGCGATCACGAGGTCGATTCCGACGACGAACAGGGCGTGACGACGGCGGCCCGTGTAGAGGTAGACGCAGAGCGCGAACAAGAGCAGTGCGATGGCCGGGAGGATGATCGTCAGTCCCTTGACCAGCTTCACCGAGTTCTGCACGGTGCTGATCTGGTTGCTCGACATCACCTTGAGCCGGCCCGCGCCCGCAGGCAGTGCCTGCGCCACTGACGCGGGCAGTCCCAACTGCGTCGTGAGCTGGCCCATCAGCGGCCGCAGGTCGATGTACACGGCGTTGCCGCTCAGCGTGATCGCCTTGGACTTGTTCTCGACGATGTTGATGAACTCCTGGGCGGTCAGGCGCTGCGCGGCTTGCCAGGCTTCCTGTACCCGGGGGCGACCGAGGAACTCGAACGCCGCCTTCTGCGCCAAAGTGCGCAGGCCGCCCGCGGCCGGTCCGGCGAGCGGCTGAAGCCGCGGTGGCAGGGCAGCCTTGAGCTCGCCGGCGACGTCGACGTTGGCGTAGACCTGGTCGACCATGAAATCGGCGACCTGTGTGCGGATCGCGTCGTTC
>DASYFZ010000336.1:0-4327 GCA_036000295.1 Solirubrobacteraceae bacterium | reverse complement strand
CCGACGAAGAACCACTCGAACCCGGTCACGTGGTGCCCCGAGCCCCAATCCCAGAAGGCGGCATAGGCAAGCGTTGTCCACGGCAGCAGGAAGAAGCCGAGCAGCGGCAGCACCCAGCTGTCAAACGCGCGGCTGAGGACGTTGCTGAAGATCCACAGCAAAAACAGCGCGAGCCGCGGCGAAATCAGTGCGAACAGTGCGATCAGGCAGGGGATGGTGCAGCCTCTCACGCCGGGCGGCGCGAGACGTCATCCGCTTCGGATGACGCCGGCTGCGGACCCTTGTCCGGTCAGGCTGACACCGGCACCCGCGACACGTAGTCGGCGAACTCGCGCTCGAACTCGGGCCACCAGTCGGGCTCGAAGTCGTCGGTGCCGCCTCCCGGGGTGTCCGGCGAGTGCGGGCCCCAGCCGCCGAAGGTAAAGCCGCCGCTGTCGTCGTCATCTGCTGTGCCGCCGATCGACGAGATCACCGAGGCCACCGCGCAGAAGGCCAGGAACATCGCCGACACCGCGATGATCCTGGTCCATAACGGGGCGCCCGCCATGGCCATGAACGCCGGACTCGCAACACCGCACGCAATCGAACCGAAGGCCGCGAGCGCTTTGCGCCAGGGCGCTGCCCTGCGACGCACGAGCACGCCACCTGCGAGCAGCATCGCAAGCACGTCAATCGCCACCGCAATGCTGTCCATGGACTACTTGTTTCCTGTCGAGTGCTCGTGCTGACCGGTCGATTTGACCCGGTGTGGAAAAGCAACATCGGCCGCGACGAAGTGGCCGACTGATCAGGGTTCTACCCGTTCAGCCCGAGAACGATTCCAGTGCTTCGTTCAACGTCTCGCTGGGGCGCATCGCGGCCGCGACCTTGTCGGTGTCCGGGTGGTAGTAGCCGTCGATGTCGACGGACTCGCCCTGAACGGCATTGAGCTCGTCGACGATCTGCTGCTCGTTGTCTGACAGCGCCTGCGCAAGCGGCTCAAACCGAGCCGCCAGATCGGCGTCATCGGACTGCTGAGCGAGCTCCTGGGCCCAGTACAGCGCGAGGTAGAAGTGGCTGCCTCGGTTGTCGAGCTCGCCGACGCCGCGCAACGGCGACCGGTTCTCCTCGAGCACGCGACCGGTTGCGCGATCGAGCGTGTCGGCGAGCACCTTCGCGCGGGGGTTGTCGGTCTTGTCGGCAAGCAGCTCGAACGACGGGCCCAGCGCGAGATACTCGCCGAGCGAATCCCAGCGCAAGTGGTTCTCTCTGACGAACTGCTGGACGTGCTTGGGCGCCGAGCCGCCGGCTCCGGTCTCGAACAAGCCGCCTCCTTGGGCAAGCGGCACGATCGACAGCATCTTCGCGCTCGTGCCGAGCTCGAGGATCGGAAACAGGTCGGTCAGGTAGTCACGCAGCACGTTTCCCGTGACCGAGATCGTGTCCTTGCCGTCGCGAGCGCGCTCCAGCGTCAGACGGGCAGCCTCGGCGACGTCGAGGATCTTGATGTCCACCCCGTCGGTGTCGAGCTCGTCGAGCGTGGTCCGCACCTTGCGTAACAGCTGGGCGTCATGCGCGCGCGTTTCGTCCAGCCAGAACACGGCCGGCGTCCCGCTTTCACGTGCGCGCGACACGGCGAGGCGAACCCAGTCCTGGATCGGGCCATCCTTGGTCTGGCACATGCGCCAGATGTCGCCAGTGTCGACCTTGTGGTCCATCAGCGTCGTGCCCTGATCGTCCACCACTGCAACCGTGCCCGGCGCGGAGATCTCGAACGTCTTGTCGTGCGATCCGTACTCCTCGGCGGCCTGGGCCATGAGGCCGATGTTGGGCGTGGTGCCCATCGTCGAGGGGTCAAACGCGCCGTGTTCATGGCAGTGGTTGACGCTCTCGCGATACAGCTCCGCGTAGGAGTGATCAGGGATCACGAACTTCGCGTCCTCGAGCTTGCCGTCCGCATTCCACATGTGCCCGGAAGCGCGGATCGCTGCCGGCATCGAGGCATCGATGATCACGTCGCTGGGGACGTGAAGGTTGGTGATCCCACGGTCGGAGTCGACCATCGCCAACCGCGGGCCGTCCAAGTACGCCGCCTGGATCGAGGCTTCGATCGCCGCGCGTTGATCGCCGGACAGCGACTGGATCGACTTCAACAACGCGCCGAGGCCGTCGTTCGGATCAACGCCCGCGGCCTTCAGCGCCTCGCCGTGCTCCTCGAACACGCGCGAGAAATACACCCGCACCGCGTGGCCGAAGATGATCGGGTCCGAGACCCGCATCATCGTCGCCTTGAGGTGCACCGAGAACAGGACGTCGCGCTCCTTGGCGTCCTCGAGCTGCGTGGCGAGGAACTCCTGCAGAGCCGCGCGGCGCATGACCGCAGCGTCGAGCACCTCGCCCGCCTGCACCGCGATCTTCTCCTTGAGAACCGTCACGTCACCGTCCGCGGCGACGAGCTCGACCCGCACCTCCCCGGCCCGCTCCACGGTCACCGATTGCTCAGTTGAGCGAAAGTCGCCGTCGCTCATCGTCGACACGTGAGAGCGGGAGTCCGAAGACCAGCTCCCCATCGAGTGGGGGTGCTGGCGCGCGTATTGCTTGACCGAGGCGGGCGCCCGGCGGTCGGAGTTGCCCTGGCGCAGCACCGGGTTGACAGCGCTGCCCGTGACCTTGTCGTAGCGCGCGCGAACGTCTCGCTGGTCGTCGTCCGAGGGGTCCTCCGGGTAATCGGGGATATCGAATCCCTGGCCCTGGAGCTCCTCGATCGCGGCCTTGAGCTGAGGCACGGACGCGCTGATGTTCGGCAGCTTGATGATGTTGGCCTCGGGCTCGAGCGCCAGCTCGCCCAGCTCGGACAGCGCATCGGCCACCTGCTGGCCATTCTCCAAACGGTCGGGGAACTGGGAGAGGATCCGCCCCGCCAGCGAGATGTCGCGTACCTCGATCTCGATCCCGGCGGCGCCCGCGAAGGTCCGCAGGATCGGCAGCAGCGAGGCTGTGGCGAGGGCGGGGGCCTCGTCGGTGAGCGTGTAGACGATCTTCATGCAGCCGGCCACCCTACCGGCTGCATGATCAGAACCCGGTGTTCGAGTGCACCCGCTTGCGCGCCGTGGGGTGCAGTCGGCCGCGTTCCGCGAGCGTCGCACACGCATCCGCGATGTCCTGCGCGAGCGCGTCGGTCAGCGACCGCCCCAGGGTCTGCCTGACGAGCACGCGCATGATCTTCACGTGCTGGGCGTTGGGGGGCATCGTGTAGGCGGGGACCATCCAGCCACGCTCGGCGGCCAGCTGCCCGGCGACGTCGAACTCGTCGTAGCTGTGCTCGCCGTCGAGCTGGAAGGCGACAAGCGGCAGCTGCTCGGCGCCCTTGTCGCCCACCAGCCTGAAGTCCTGGCTCGCCTCGACCCTGGCCGCGAGCGCCTGCGCGTTGGCCTGCATCGTGTGCATGATGTAGCTGTAGCCGTCGAACCCGTAGCGCACGAAGTTGTAGTACTGCGCGAGCACCATCGCCGACCCTGTCGAGAAGTTCAGCGTGAACGTCGCGTCGGTCTTGCCGAGGTAGTTCTCGTAGAACACGAGGTCCCCGGCAAGGTCGTCCTTGGTGCGGAAGATCAGCCAGCCGATGCCCGGATACACCAGGCCGTACTTATGGCCTGAAACGTTGATCGAGCGGACCTGCTCCAGCCGGAAGTCCCACTCGGAGTCGGGGTACAGGAACGGCCACACGAACCCGCCGCTCGCGCCGTCGACGTGCAGGGGGACGTCGAGCCCGCGCTCGTTCTTGATGTCGACCAGCAGCTTGTTGATCCCGGGGATGTCGTCCGCGTGTCCCGTGAACGTCGTGCCCAGCACGGCGGCGACGCCGATGGTGTTCTCGTCGACGTGCGGCTCTACGTCTTCTGGCCCGATCGTGTACTTGTCGGGCTGCAGCGGCACGATCCGCGGCTCGACGTCGAAGTAACGGCAGAACTTCTCCCAGACGACGTGCACGTCACCGCCGAACACCAGGTTCGGCTTGTCGGTCGACTTGCCGGCGGCCTCGCGGCGCTGGCGCCACTTCCACTTCAGCGACAGCGCCCCGAGCATGATCGCCTCCGACGAACCCTGGGTCCTCGCGCCGGTCGTCTCGCCCGGGGCGTGGAACAGGTGGGCGAGCATGCGGATGCAGCGCTGCTCGATCTCGGCGGTCTTGGGGTACTCCGCATGATCGATGAAGTTGCGGTGGAGGTTCTCGGCGATGATCCGCTGGACTTCGGGCTCCATCCACGTGGTCACGAACGTCGCGAGGTTGCGAACCGGAATCCCGTCGAGCACGAGCTCCTCTTCGAGCAGGCGCAACGCGTCCAGC
>DASYFZ010000675.1:0-4905 GCA_036000295.1 Solirubrobacteraceae bacterium | reverse complement strand
GTCGCGCACGGGAACGGTGACTACCGGTCCGCCTCGTTCAGGCCACGAGCTCCCGGGGTCTATCGCTGGGTCGTCAGGTACTCCGGCGACCGTGGGAACCGTCCGGCGGGGCCGACCGCATGCACGGCCGCGGGCGAAGAGGTCGTCGTCTCGCGGGCTCGGACGGCGCTAAGCACGAACGCCTCGCCCGGCGCGGGCATCGGCGGCGCAATCCACGACACCGCGACCCTCGCCGGCGGCTCCGCCCCGACCGGGAGCGTCACCTTCCGGCTGTACGGTCCCGACGACGCGACCTGCTCGCGCGCACCGGCGTTCGTCGCCCAGCAGCGCGTGTTCGGTAACGGTCAGTACCAATCCCCCGCGTTCACGCCACAAGACTCGGGAACCTATCGTTGGACCGCAAGTTACTCGGGAAACCTGAGTAACGCCGGAGCGGGGACGACCTGCGACGACAACGCCGAGGCCGTGACCATCGGGCGCGTACGTCCGTCGTTGTCGACGTCGGCCAGCCCCGTCGCCACCGTCGGCCGGGGGCCCAGGGTGAGCGCAGCGGGATTGTCGATTTACGATGCGGCGACGCTGAGCCAGGGGGCACAGCCAACCGGCGAGATCACGTTCAAGCTGTACGGCCCCAACGATGCGCGGTGCACGCGCGCGCCGGTGTTCACGAGCGCGACGACCGTCAACGGCAACGGCATCTACAACTCCCAGCGGTTCATCCCGACCGCCGGCGGGATCTATCGCTGGCGCGCGACCTACTCGGGCGATGCCAACAACTTCGCAGTGGGGCCGGGTAGCTGCGGCGATCGCGACGAAGGCGTGCGCATCACGATCCCCGCTGTCGTGTCACTCACGTCGTCCGCCTCGGCGGCGGTGACGATCGGCGGCGCGGTCCACGACACCGCGCATCTGAGCGGCGGCTCCAGACCGACCGGGAGCATCGGCTTCCGTCTGTACGGCCCCACCAACAAGGGCTGCACCGGCCGCCCGGTCTTCGCCTCCACGGTGACGGTTACGGGTAACGACGACTACGCCTCCCCGGCGTTCACGCCGGACGCGGCCGGCAAGTACCGATGGGTCGCGCGCTACTCGGGCGACGCGCGCAACCGATCCGCCGGCCCAACGGGATGTGACGACGTCGCCGAGGTCACGATTGTCCGCCCGGCCGGCGTCGATCCGGCAGTTCCGGCGCTCTCGACCACGTCCTCCCCATCGCCTGCACTCGGCGCGCCGATTTACGACACCGCGCACCTGACCGCCGGCCTGGCCCCGGGCGGGGCAATCACCTTCGAGCTGTACGGCCCGGACGACCAGACCTGCACCGGGCCGCCCGCGTTCACCGCGACGACCACCGTGAACGGCAACGGTTCATACCGTTCGGCCGCGTTCGTCGTCCCGCAACCAGGCACGTATCGATGGGTGGCCTCGTACTCAGGTGATCTGGGCAACACCGCGGCCGGCCCGACCTCGTGCACCGACGCCGCCGAGACCGCGGTCATCGGGACCACGCCGGGTCCCACGCCCGATCATGGACCCGACCACGGGCCCAACAAGCGTCCCCGCAAGCCCGCCCATCAGCGCAAGCCGCCACCGCCGCCGCCACCACTGGTCACGGGATAGTGGGCCGACTGGCGCGTCGCACGCAGGCGACAGATCAGCCGTGGGGCGCAGTGGCGGTACCCGTCGGGCCCGCTGTTGACGCTGCGCGCCCACGGGAAATCTGATCTACCGAAAAACGATCAATCGGGGACGCTTCTTCCGCGATGACAGGCCCGCTAGATGTGGTACATCGGCGCCGCAGCCGCCCGCGTCTCGGCCTCGGCGACGTCGCTGACCGTCGACTCGCCAAGCACCGATCGCACTGCCGCCGCCGCCGTGGCGAACACGCCCGTCGCGCCCGCGCCGACGGGACCGTCGAGCAGCTCGACGATCTCGAGCACCGTGATCTCGGTGCCCGGCCGCGCGAACGTGTAGCCGCCCTTGACGCCGCGATGGGAGCGCAGGATTCCCGAACGTCGCATCGTCGCGAACAGCTGCTCGAGGAACTGCACGGGGATCTCGCGCCGGCGCGCCAGCTCGGCGATCGGGACAGGGCCGCGATCGCCGTGGTGGTACAGCTCGACGAGCGCGCTGAGCGCGTACGGCGACTTGGTGGTGATCGAGATCATCTACCGGGACGATCGTATGCGACCGCCCCCGGCAGAGTCCACCGGCTCGGTGAGCCGGTAAGCGTTCCGACTAGCGCGCGAGTCTAGATCCAGCCGCGCTCGGTGGCGATCAGGACCGCCTGTGCGCGGTCCATCGCGCCGAGCTTGCCGTAGACGTTGTGCAGGTGCGTGCGCACCGTGCTCGTCGACAGGCCGAGCTCCGAGGCGATCTGCTTGTAGACCATCCCGCGGGCGAGGCGACGCAGCACGTCGATCTCGCGGCTGGACATCGGGCACGGGTCGATCTGGCGCGGACGGCCACCGGTGGTGGGCAGCGGCAGCTCGTACATGACCGTGCGCAGGTCCGCCGGCTTGACGCCGACGACGCGTGCGACCGACAGCAACTCCGACGGAGAGATCACGCCGCCCAGCACGTAGTGCGCGAGCATGTCGGCGAGTCGCACAAGTGCGGCCTCACCGTCTGCGTCCTCGGCGTGGTGGCGCTCGATGACGCTGGCGATCGACTTCGGCAGGCCCCAGCGGCGGGCGAGGACGCCGCCGACCAGAGCGTGGTCGACGCCGAGCTCGCGGCGCTCGGTCTGGATCCGCTCCTCCGGGGTCCGCGCGTCGGCGTGGACCTGACGCGGGTAGCCGGGGTACGCGTGGACGAGCACCAGCTTGCCCACGTCGTGCAGCAGTGAGGTGACCATCAGGCGGTCGCGCGACTCGTAGCCGAGCTCGCGAGCGAGCCGGTCGGCGACGCGCTGGGTGGCGACGCCGTGCAGACGGAAGCGCTCCGGCACACCCTGCCAGACGGCGGTGCGCTCGAAGAAGTCAAACGTGCGAGCGCGGCTGGCGATCGCGTGGACGGTGCGCGGCGACAGAACCTCGACGCCCTTGACGGCGCTCTCGACGCGGCCGTGCTGACGACCGTCGACCTGGTTTGCCAGGCGCAGGACAGTGACGGCGAGCGCCACGTCGGCCTCGACGGCGGCGACGACCTCGGCGGTCGGCGGCTCGCCCTGCTCGAACAGGCGCATGACCCGGTTGCGGGACTCGACCAGCATCGGGAAGGCCTCGAGCGCCTCGAAGGCGGCGGTCAGACGACGACCGTGGCCCTCGTTGTGACGACGCTGCTCTCCAGCGACGACGGAATCTGTAGTTGATGTCTTGACTGCAGCTAGCGTTGCCACAAAAGCCTTGCTCTCATTGGTCGCGTGATCGGACGCAGCGGAGACTGGCTCCGCCTCGCGGGATTTCCGCTCAGCCTCTTCTATCGGCAGATGTTCGATGGCTTTTAGGCCTTTCTACGATCCGGCCCGATCGAGCGCCTTGTCGATCCGGGCAAGCGTCTCCTCACGCCCCAGCAGCGTCACGCTCTCGAAGATACCCGGGGATACGGTCGTGCCCGCAATCGCCACGCGTATCGGCTGGAAAACACGGCCCGCTTTGCCGCCGTGCGACTCGACGACTTCGCGCAGCGCCGCTTCCACGTTGTCGACCGTGAACGGGTCCGCGGATGCCAGCGCGCCGCGCGCCGCCTGCAGCGTGTCCACGCCGCCGTCACGGCCGATCACCTTCTCGAATGCCTTGGGGTCGTCGACGGGGCCGTCGAAGAAGAACCCGGCCAACGGCCAGAAGTCCGCGAGCGTCTGGATCTTCTCGCGGGAGATCTCGACGGCGCCGCGCAGGCCGGTGCGACCCGTGTACTCCTCGAGCCGGCTCGTCAGCTCGTCGACCGACAGCTCGCGCAGGTGGCGGCCGTTCAGGTGCCGGAGCTTGCGCTCATCGAACACCGCGGAGTTCTTGGACACGCGCTCGAGTCGGAAGCGCTCCGCGAGCTCGTCCATCGTGAAGAACTCCTCGTCGGCCGCAAACCCCGCCCCGAGCAGCGCGATGTAGTTGTCCACCGCCTCGGGCAGATATCCAGCGGCGCGCAGCTCCTGGACCGATGCGGCGCCGTGACGCTTGGACAGCTTGCGCCCGTCGGGGCCGTGCAACAACGGCAGGTGCGCGTAGCGCGGGGGCTCCGCACCCAGCGCCTGGAACACGAGCAACTGCGTCGGTGTGTTGGAGATATGGTCCTCCCCACGAACCACGTGAGTCACGCCCGCGTCGAGGTCGTCGACAGCGACTGCGAAGTTGTACAGCACCGAGCCGTCGGCGCGAGCGATTACCGGGTCGTCGCGGCTGACGTTGGCAAACCGGATCTCGCCGCGGATGACGTCGTCGAAGAACGTGTCGCCATCGTCGGGGTAGCGCAGCCGCACGGCGCCGGACTCCTCGGGGGCGCCGCGGAAGCCGCGATCGAAGCCGTGACGCTCCTTGTAGGCCTTGACGTCGTCGGCCGTCGCCGAGGAGTGATACGCGTGGCCGTCGGCCAGCAGCTGGGCGAGCGCATCGCGATGCCGGTCGGCACGCGCTGACTGGAACACCGGCCCCTCGTCGTAGTCGAGGTTCAACCAGCGCAGCGCGTCCAGAATCTGCTCTACGTTCTCGGGGGTCGATCGCTCGCGATCGGTATCTTCGATGCGCAGCACGAGGGTGCCGTCCTGGCCCCGGGCCAGCAGCCAGTTGTAAAGGGCGGTGCGGGCACCGCCGATGTGGAGTGCCCCGGTTGGGGAAGGAGCAAATCGAACGCGCATGGAGACGTACGCATCATGCTAATCGGCGCTCACGTTTCAAACGCAGGTGGACTCCCAAAAGCAGTGGAACGTGGCGTCGAGCGCGGCTGCGAGGCGATCCAGATCTTCAACCA
>DASYFZ010000671.1:0-6156 GCA_036000295.1 Solirubrobacteraceae bacterium | reverse complement strand
TGCGTCGTGAAGATGTACTGAGCTGACATTGCCTTTGAGCATAGGAGGGACGCCGCGCACGGCTACCCGCGGTCGACGCGGCGCGACCGATCGCGCTCAGAGCCCGGCGGCTTCCCTCAGCGCCTCGGCCTTGTCGGTCTGCTCCCAGGTGAAGTCGTGGTCCTCTCGTCCGAAGTGGCCGTAGGCCGCGGTCTTCTGGTAGATCGGCCGGTGCAGGCGCAGGCTCTCGCGGATCGCGCCCGGACGCAGGTCGAAGTGCTCGGATACCAGATCGAGGATCTTCGACCGGCCGATCGTCTCGGTGCCGAACGTCTCCACCATCAGCGAGACCGGGCGCGCGACGCCGATCGCGTAGGCCACCTGCACCTCGGCGCGCTCGGCGAGACCCGCCGCAACCACGTTCTTGGCCACGTAGCGCGCCGCGTACGCCGCCGAGCGGTCGACCTTGGACGGGTCCTTGCCCGAGAACGCGCCGCCGCCGTGGCGGGCCATCCCGCCGTAGGTGTCGACGATGATCTTGCGGCCGGTCAGCCCGCAGTCGCCCATCGGGCCTCCGATCACGAACCTCCCGGTCGGGTTGACCAAAAACGATCGCTTCAGCTGGCGCGAGTCGAACAGCTCTTCTGGCAGCACCGGCAGCACGACGTGCTCCCAGAGGTCGTCCTTGATCAGCGACTCCGCGCCGTCGCGGTGCTGGGTCGAGATCAGCAGCTTCTCGATCGCGACCGGCCGCCCATCGCGGTAGCGCACGGTCACCTGCGTCTTGCCGTCCGGCCGCAGGTACGGGACGATCTCCGCCTTGCGGACGTCGGCCAGGCGCTTGGCGAGCTTGTGAGCGAGCGAGATCGGCAGAGGCATCAATTCGTCGGTCTCGTTGGACGCGTAGCCGAACATCATTCCCTGGTCGCCGGCGCCGGCGAGGTCGAGCGCGTCGTCGTCGCCCGGGTCTGTGCGTGACTCGTAGGCATGGTCGACGCCCTGGGCGATGTCGGGTGACTGCTTGTCGATCGCGTTGATCACCGCGCAGGTGTGGTAGTCGAATCCGTATTGAGCGTCGACGTAGCCGATCTCACGGATCGTGTTGCGGGCGATGTCCTGGATGTCGACGTACGTCGAGGTCGTGATCTCGCCCGAGACCACGACGAGGCCGGTGTTGACCAGGGTCTCGCACGCGACGCGGCCCCCGGGGTCGTCTCGGAGGACGGCGTCGAGCACCCCGTCGGAGATCTGGTCGGCAACCTTGTCGGGATGACCCTCGGTCACCGACTCTGACGTGAACAGGTACTCGTGGCTTTCTGAAGACATGGTCATGAGATCTGGAGAAACAGCTCCGCGGTCGTATCGTTTTCCCCAGCGGCCGATGTCAGACCAACTGTGTGGATCCTGGCTAGGTCGGGGCTAATTGCGCCGACGCTCGCGCCGTGCGTGAATCCGGTCTGGTCGGCCAGGCTGAGGAGCTGGCTGAAGTCGATAGAGACTAGCGAGGTCACACGTTTCGCCTGGTCTCCCACCGCGGCACGGTATCCCGCGTCGGCCGACATCGCGTGCGAATGACTGGCGATCGCGCCGATCGCGTCGGCGCTCGTCGACACCACCGCGAGCCCGTCGAAGACTGCATAGTCGAGCTGCAATCCGGGTCCCACGCCCAACTCGTGCACCGTGACTCCTGCCACCTGCGCGTCGTTCCACTCGGCCTGGAGCCCGGGCCCGGATCCGGGGGTGGGGAACAGCTGCTGGAGGGGCACCTCGAGGTTGGCCAGCGTCTGGCGGGCCTGGGCCTGATTGGCAACCCGCGCGATGATCGCGGGCGCCGGGCCGGCCCCGGCGGCGCTTGGGATCAGCGCGACCGCCGCTTCGCCGCGCAGCAGCTCCAGGACGTTGCCGAGATGGACGCTCTGAGCCGATAGCGCATTGCCGAGGCGGCTGAGCAGCGGCTGCACCCTGCCGGCGACTCCCAGCGATCCGAGCGCGCCGAGGATCCGCGGCACGGCAGTGTCCAGACGCGCTGCGTCGATCAGCAGCATCGATCCGGACGGCAGCACATCTGGAAGCTTTGGCTCGAACTGCTGCGGGCGGCCCGTGAGCTTCTCCAGGCCTGCCGAGAGTGCGCCGTGGACCCGAATCCGCACTCCGCCCGAGGCCGGCGAGATCGAGATCGAGGTGGCCGTGGTCGCCGGTTGGGAGAGCAGCGCTCCCAGCGCTCCGAGCGGCCCCGTCGCGCTTGCCAGAACTCGCCGCACGCCGGCGGCAGACACGTAGGCGTCGAGCACCCGGTCGGGAGGCTCACCGGCGGCGGCTTGGACGTAGGCGGGGGTGCCGGCAAGCGATGAAGCGGAGTTCGTCGCCACGTCGATCGCCGACCGTATGCTCGCGTCCTGGCCAAGCACCAGGTAGTGCTTGACGAACGCCAGCTCGGTGCCCGTCGGATAGCTCTCGATCGCGATGCCGCGATAACTCCCCGCGGCGGTCGCGCCTGCGCGCCGCAGCAGCGCCTGCGCGCGCCTGGGGTCGCGGACGTCGACCACGATCAACGAGCCTGCGCTGCTGGAGGTCGTGTCGAGCAGGGCCAGTGCCGCTTCCTTGCCGATCCATGGCCGGATGTCGCGGGCGTAGCTGAGCGCGGCTCCGCCGCCGAGGATCGCATCGAGGCGGTCAACCACCGAGCTCGTCAGCGAGTAGAACCCGGGCAGGCGGCGGTCGAGCGCGACCGCCTGGGAGACCTGCGCGCGGCCCTGATCGGTCGACAGGTGCACGTACGCGAGCGCGTCGGCGGGCACTATCGACGCCGCGCCGGTGGCGGGGGGCGTGCTGCCGCCGGACCCGGACAGCAGCGCGGCTAGCGCGATCGCGAGCGCGATCAGCGCCAGCGCCGCCAGCGATGCGACCAGCCGGCGGCGGCGGTGCACCGCGGGGGTTGCGGGCAGGGCTGGAGGCTGCCTGGCCGGGGGAGGCGGGGCAGGCGGGGCAGCCGGAGCGGGCGCGCGAAGGGAAGCGATGTCAGCCATCAGGTCAAGGCAGCAGTTGGCGGGGCGGCAACTAGCTACCCGAAAATGATGAATCCGCCCCATCGCGGATGCGCCGGTTCGGTTCGGCGGTCCGGCTTCTAGGCGGGATCGGCGGTCGGGGCTCTACGCCGCGCGGCCACGGGCCCCGCGCCGCTCGCTGCGCTCGACGAAGTCGATGATCAGCGGTATCCCCTCCATCCGGTAGCGGTCGCGCAGCCGGTTCTCGAGGTAGTACGCGTAGTCGCGCGTGACGCGGGCTCGAGAGTTGACCTGGATCGAGAACCGAGGTGGGCTCTCGTCGGTCTGACTCATGAACAGCAGCTTCAACCGGTGGTCGCGAGGTCCCACGCCGGAGGGCGGCTGACGGGCGCTAACGGCGTCCGAGAGGAACCGGTTGAGCTGTGACGTCGGGATCCTGGTCCGCCTGCGGTCGGCGAGGCCGATCGCCTCGACGAGCAGGCGCTCGACGTGCCTGCCGGTCTTGGCGCTGGCGGTGAGCACGCGCGGGCGCAGTCGGAGCTTTTGGTTGACGCGGGCGCGCTCGTGGTCGAGGTCGAAGTCCTCGGCGAGATCCCACTTGTTGAGCGCGAGCACCGTTGCGCAACCGCTGTGCATCGCCAGCTCGGCGACCCGCAGGTCCTGCGACGTGACGCCGTCGGTCGCATCGCACACGACCAGCGCCACGTCGGCGCGCTCGGCTGCGCGGCGCGAGCGCAGCGTCGTGTAGTACTCGATCGACTCCGAGACCTTGGCCTGGCGCCGCAGTCCGGCGGTGTCGATCAGCACGAGGTCGCGATCCTCGAAGCGCATCGGCAGGTCGATGGCGTCGCGCGTCGTGCCCGCCTGGGGCGAGACGATCACCCGGTCAGCGGCCATGAAGCGGTTGACCAGCGAGGACTTGCCGACGTTCGGTCGTCCGATGACCGCCAAGCGGACCACGTCGGATGCGTCGTCAGCGCTGTCGTCGGCATCGGGCGCGAGCTCGACAATGCGGTCGAGCAGGTCGCCGGTGCCGAGCCCCTGGGCGGCCGACACCGGGATCGGCTCGCCGAGTCCGAGCGCGTGGAACTCGGCTGCCAGCGGGATGTCGCGGGCCGTGTCGACCTTGTTGGCTGCCACGACCACCGGCAGCGACCCGCGCCGGAGCAGGTCCGCGAGGTCGAGATCGCCGGGCCGCAGGCCCGCCCGGGCGTCGACGACGAGCACCGCGGCGTCCGCGTCGGCCAGCGCCGCCCGCGCCTGCTCCTGGATCAGACTCGCCAGCTCATCGGTGTCGTCGAGGTCGACCCCGCCGGTGTCGATCAGCGTCAGGGGACGGCCGTTCCAGTCGGTTTGCAGCTCTTTTCGGTCGCGCGTGACGCCGGGCAGCTCGTGCACGACGGCTTCGCGCGACTCGGTCAGCCGGTTGACCAGCGACGACTTGCCGACGTTCGGATATCCAACGATTGCGACTTTCATGGCGGGACCCGAGGCTAGCGTGCGCCCCGGGTCCCGCCGGTGAATTCGTCAGCCGGTGGGCAGGTCGGTGCCCGCGCCGGCGCAGTACCCAGCGCCTCCGGCGGCGTCGTTGCTCCACAGCGACTGCACGGCGAAGCGGTCGCCGCGGTTACCGGTGACGTTCCCGAGCGCGCCCGGGATGGGCTCCGGCGGCCCCTGGGCGGTGAGCAGGTTCTCGCCCACCCACGCGCACTTGTCGCCGTTCTCGTTGGCGTCGGCCGCGTCGTACCAGCCTCCGAGGTTGGTCGTGCTCGTGCCGCTTCCCTTGATGTCCTCGGCGCCCGGATCGGTGACCGTCTCCTCGATCTCGTGACCGAGCACGATCGAGAAGCCGTCGAGCTTTCCGCGCGCGTCGCTGTTGACGGCGTTCTCGCCGCAGTCGTTCGCTCCGCCGGAGTTGATCGCCAGCGAGTACGGCATGTTCGTGTACGCGATCCCGGACTTGATCCCGTTGTAGATCCCGCCCTCGAACCCCGGCTGGGTGTAGTCGTGGAACGCGCAATAGCCCGACGACAGCGCGTTGGGATCCGAGAAGTTCGGCGGCTGCGCGACGACGATGTCGGCGTTGGCCAGGTGGGTGATGCCGAAGTGCTGGACCGCGCGTGCCGCCTCGGCGGCGAGGTCGGTATAGGTGTTCGTCGGCCCGGCCGGGTTGCTGGCCGACGTGTTGGCGAGCGCGGCGGCGTTGTTGCCGTCATCCGCCCAGATCCCGGCGAGCTGGGTCTTCGGGTTGGTGATGAACAGCTTCTTGCCGGCGGCGTTGGTCTGGTAGTACTGCGTCTGGACTCCGGCCCAACCGGTGCCGCCGAGCTGCGACGCCCAGTCGGCCATGTACTTGCCGGCGCCGTCGGGGTCACAACCGAGCGTCGCGCTCAGCGAGCCCTCGGCGATTGCCTCGGACTTGCAGGTCTGGCTTGACGGGAACGCTCCATGCTCGCCCCAGCCCCAGTAGACGAGGTAGATCTTCGGTGAGGTCTGGACGTGACCGCCCCAGTAGGCCATGTTGCCGGGGAACGGAAGCGTGGTGGCCGGGAACTCCGGCAGTCCACAGTTGGAAAACGGCGCTGGGAGCATCCCGTTCTCCGGACACGGCGGTGCCGGAGGTTGCAGCGAGCCGATCGGCGCGAACACGTGCTGCTGCCAGATCGCGCGCTGGGTCGCCACCTCCTTGGACACGGTCGGCATGAGGATCGGCTTGGCCGACGCGGTGGCGCCACCTGCCGCGAACGCGCTGACGACGGCGATAGCGCCGATCGCGCGGGCAATGCGTCTGTTCATTTGATCTCCCTGTAAGCCCCCTGCCAGGGGCATCAACGGTGGTGGCCGAAATCGTAGGTCCGCGCGGGTGGCCGGGTCAAATGAGAACCGTTCGCGCCCGGCGGGCGTTCGAACGTCAACCACCTCCTTTCAAGGAGGGACGGGAGGGTGCTTAACCCTGCACGGGCTCGCGTGCAGGGGTCACCGTGTCAAGTTATGCAGCCATGCGATGCGTAAGTTGACACGCGTCAGTGGCCGCGCCTGCCATTGATGGGTTATGCACGTGATCGCGCGGCGCCAGGGGGCACAACGCGACAATCGACGGCAGATCCTCGAAGTGATCCGTGCCAGGCACCCATACGGTGTGTGCAACACGACACGCTTCACCGATTCACGG
>DASYFZ010000656.1:0-7313 GCA_036000295.1 Solirubrobacteraceae bacterium | reverse complement strand
CATCGTGATCGGCCCACGTCGCCAGTACGCGCCGCGGTAGAGGTATTGCCAGGTGTCCTCGATCTGATGCGGGTCACGGCCCGGCAGCAGCGGCGCGACATGGTCACGCAGATACGAAGCAGCCGCCAGCTCGCGACCGTTGACGGTCGCGTCGCCGAGACCGGTGATGCCCTCATCCGTCGTCAACTTGAGCGTGACGAAGTTGCGGGTCGGGCTCGTGACGATCACTTCAGCCGACGAGATCTTCATGTCGTGTGCACCTCGATGCTTGGTTGCCGCCCGCCTCGGGCGGTCCGGGTCAGGTCGATGCGCAAACGCTCGGTGGCCTCGACTAGCTCGTCGCGCGCCCCCCAGTCGGGCGCCAGCAGCTCCATCAGCGCTCGGGTCCGGTCGACGCCAGCCGTGCATGCCAGGATCGGCGTCAGATCCCCGGCGCTTGCGTCCACCGCCGCCACGTCGGTCACCCCGCCGATCCACTGCGCCCAGGCTGCGATCACTCGCAGCGCAGGCTCCGCCGAGTCGCCCGCTGCGATCGACGCGTGCACGACCGGAACCACCCGGTTACGCAGCTTCGCGACTCCGTCGCCAGCGATCTGCGCCAGCGGGTAGGCGATGCGGCCGTTCGCAAAGCGCTGCTTCAGATCACGACGGTAGCTCCGCAGGTCCATATCACCTGCTGGCAGATACCGCTGCGCAAACTCCCAGAAGCGGTCGAGCGCCGCGTCCAGCTCCGGATCGCCGGCTGCGTCGTCCACGTTCACGTGGCCGCGCAGCAGCCCGAGGTAGGCGAGCAGCGAGTGGCCACCGTTGAGCAGCCACAGCTTGCGCAGCTCCCACGGCTCCACGTCCGCCACGAAGCGCGCGCCCGCGTCCTCCCAGCGCGGACGCCCGGCAGGGAACTCACCGCAGAGCACCCAATCGGTGAACGGCTCGCAGACCACGGGCGCGTCGTCGGTCCGGTCGATCTCGCGCTGCACGAGCAGACGGTCCTCCACGGTCGTGCGCGGAGTGATCCGGTCCACCGACGTGCTCACGAACGAGACATGATCCTCGATCCAGGCGCGCACGCCGCGACCGATCTCATCGGCCGCGGCGAGCGTGAGCTCCCGCAACTTCGTCCCATTGGCGGGAACGTTGTCGCAGCTGACGATCGCGAGCGGCCCAGCGCCGGCGTGACGTCGCGAAGCGAGGGCCAGCGCGAGCCGCATCGGGACCGACGGGATCGCATCGCCTGCCGCCCCGAGCACGTAGCCCGCCTCGGTCACGGTTAGCGTGACGAGCGCCGTCTGCGGCGCCGCGATCACCGTGATCAGACCATCGACGTCGGAGCCCGGGCGCGCATCGCAGATCGAATCGATCACCTCGAGCCGATCCTCCCGCGGTCCGCGCTCGATCAACGTGTAGAGCCCATCCTGGCGGGACAGCACCTCCGCGACGGCAGGCTTACGACCCGTGAAGGCGACGATCCCCCACTCGCCCGCCGGATCGGCACGCGCCGTGTACCACGCTTGGTGCGCGCGGCTGAAGCTCCCCACACCAATGTGCACGATTCGCGCCGGCCTCGCCGTCGCGGCCCAGCTGGTGCGATCGAGACGAACAGGTGTCATCTGACTCCGACCAGTCCTCAAGGCAACACCTTACGATGGACAGTTGATGACGTGACGCGATGTTGACCTTGGCAAACACGTTGCGCAGCCCGGACAATCGCGCGGATTTGTCCCGGATGGCTATCGGCGACGTTCCGAGGCGGTTGGACCAAAGCGGACGCGTACCCTTTCGAAGCGATGCGGCTTGAGGGCATCCAGATTGGGGACATCGTCGAGGTCGACCGGCTCGGCCGGCGCTTCCATGCGTTCGTCAGCGGCAACGCCGCAGGCGGCCTCACGATCCAGCCGCTTGACCGGCGGATCAGCTATAGGAGCTGCAGAGCCCACGATGTGGTGGCCCACTGGGCCAAGCGAGGAAGGCCCCGAGCGACCAGCGAGCCGCTTGAGCCCTCCCCGCTCCAGCTCGAGCTGGACACCACGGTTCGCGACTAACCGCCGCGGAGGGTCGCCGCCGCGTGGCGCCGGGGTCGTTAGCGGTCGTGGGACCCGACCATTTGTGCGCCGCTGTCCGCGCTTTGGGGGAGTCGTCGGTGATGGGTCGAGAACCTCGTCCGGTCATCAAAGCGGGGCTCCGGGCGGGTTTGTTGCGAGCTCTCGGTGCTACGCAAGGCCGTGCTGGTAGGCGTAGCGGACGGCTTGGGCGCGGTCGCGCGCGCCGGTCTTGTAGAAGATCCGGTTGATGTGGGTCTTGACGGTGGCGTTGCTGAGGACGAGCTTGTCGGCGATCTCGCTGTTCGACAGCCCGGCCGCGATCAGCTTGAGCACCTCGACCTCGCGCGGCGTCAGCTCGTCAGGAAGCTCCGCGGACTGCGCCGGTATGGGCTGGGCGGCAGTCGCGTGTGCGGATGGGTCGACGACGGCGGCCACCAGTCGTTCCTGCACGGCGGGGTCGAGGTGGGTCTCTCCCGCGATCAGCGCCCTGATCGCGTGTTCGATTTCCTCCGCGCTCGCGTCCTTGGTCAGGTAGCCGCGCGCGCCGGCTTGGAGTGCCGGGAACAGGGAGTCGTCGTCGGCGTAGGTGGTCAGGACGAGCACACGCGTATCGGGGGCCTCGGCGAGGATCTGTCGGGTCGCCGCCGCGCCTTCGAGGCGCGGCATCCGTAGATCCATCAGCACGATGTCGGGCCGCTCTGAGCGAGCACGTTCGACCGCCTCGATTCCGTCGGCTGCAGTGGCGACGATCTCGACGTCATCGAGCAGGCCGAGCAGCATCGCGAGCCCGTCGCGGACGACCGGCTGGTCGTCGGCGATCAGGACGCGGATCGTCACGCGGGCACCTCGATTTCGACTCGCCAGCCTTCGGCCGTCGGCCCTGCCGACATCGTGCCGCCGGTCCGTTCGATCCGCTCACGGAGGCCGTTAAGCCCGCGGCCGCCGCCCATTCCCTCACGGGGGGGAGCGGCCGAGGGTCCGTTGTTCACCGACAGCCTCGTGCGGTCGCCCTCGTAGCGCAGCACGACCGTGGTGCATGCGCTCGGTGCGTACCGGCTGACGTTGGTCAACGCTTCCTGCGCGCCGCGGTAGAGCGCGAGGCTCGGATCGGCTGGGAGGGTCCGGCTGTCTCCCTCGATCCGCAGTGTGACGTCGAGCTTCATATCGGTCCTATAGCTGGCGATCAGCGACGGGAGCTGGGCGACGGTCGGCAGCGGGTCGCCGCGCAGCGCTCCGACCGCTTGGCGGGCGTTATCGAGTCCGCCCTTAACGAGCTCGCTGGCGCGATCGATCGCATCGCTGAGTGTCGGCGTGGCGTGCTCGCGGTCGGCCAGCTTGCGCGCGCCCTGCAGTTGGATCGCGGCGCCGGACAGCGAGTGCGCGAGCACGTCGTGAAGTTCGCCGGCGATCCGGCTGCGTTCGGCGATCGCCGCGGCACGTGCCTGCTCGTCGCGTGCGTCCTGGAGCTGGGCGAGCAGGAGCTGGGTCTGGTCCTGGCTCTGGCGCGACTGCTTGAGGAACTGGGCGACGACGCCGAGCAGCACCGTAACCAACGTCGCGGCTGCAACAGCCGACGCGGAACTCCCGGCGATCGCCGTCGCCGCGGCGAGCGCGACGGTCACCGTCGCGCCGATCGCGACGCCGACACGGAGCGGCAGCCGCGTGATCGCCATGAACACCGCTACGCCAGCCGCGATGCTGGTCGCCCCCTTGAGCTGAAGCCCGGCGATCGCCACACCGGCGGCGCCCATCACGGCAATCACGGCCGCCTGCAACTCGACGCCGCGCTCGGGAAAGCCGTCGCGGATCGCGACCAGGAGCGAGGCAGCAAACACGCACAGCGCGAGCGTCACCGCCATCGCCTTGCCGTGCAGTCCAGGAGCCGGATGGCCGTTTGCGCTGCCGAGCACCACCACGAGGATCACCGCCCAGCCCAGCGGACGCAGCGTCGCGCGCTGACGATGGAGGCGCTCCTGGGCGCGTGCCCTGGCTTCCGCTACCCGCTCGCTCTCGAGCGACGGCGCGAGCTGTGAATCGGTCACCGTAGTGCGGACGATAGAACGCGATCGGCCCGCACGGAGCGGGCCGGACGGTGTGACCTTGGGGCGTCGGCGTTCACGCCGTAACGGCGATCATGCTCGTGCTCGCCCGGACGGCGTGGCGGCTACGGAGCTGAACGATCGTGATCCGGG
Source organism: Solirubrobacteraceae bacterium (assembly GCA_036000295.1). Classification (GTDB taxonomy): domain Bacteria; phylum Actinomycetota; class Thermoleophilia; order Solirubrobacterales; family Solirubrobacteraceae; genus Palsa-465. The sequence goes on along the minus strand of DASYFZ010000656.1, from coordinate 3,082 downwards.
TCGAGACCTCGAGCAGCGCCATCAGCACCAGCGCGACGGGCCATGCGGCGGCACCGATGTGATGGGAGTAGCTGAAGCTCGCGATCGCGTGATATGCGCCGTGGGACATCGCGAACGCGAACACCATCCGCGAGCCGATCCCGGCAATCAGCAGGGCACCGGCGATCCAGCCGACCCGGGCGACGGCGACACCGTTCTCGCCGGCCCGGACGTGGGTCGCGAAGCCGCTCGCGATCCCGAGCGCGAGGCCAACGGTTCCGAGCGCGCCGACCAGCATGAGATCGTTTCCTGCGGCTGGGATCGATCGCACGTACAGATGCGCGACGTAGGCGACGATCCCCAGCGGAATGATCACGCTGCGACGATCAAGCTCCCGCTCGCGAGCCTGGCGGAACACGATCAGGACGAACACTGCGTTGATGAGGTAATCAATGGTTGTCATGACCGCCATGATCTGGTTCCGGCGCCCGGCTGTCGTCGGCCCGAGGGTTGAACCGCGGGTTGATTCAAGGGTCAACCCGCGGGTTGACCGCCCAGGGAACGGCCGCCGCAGCGGGAATCCTTGCCACGGGTCGCGGCTCCCCCGAGCGTCTACCTCACCGCGCCGAGCACGAATGTTGTCGCCGCCATTCAGATGCCTGCCCCAGCGACAAATCAGGTGTCCGGGCACGCCGGCTCACGCTGCCGGTGGTGGCTCAGGAGCAGGCGTCTGAGTGGCTGGCGAATTGCGGTGGATGAAAGAGCAGTCAGACGACCGAGCCGTGCGGGTGCAACTCGTCCGGCGGAACGGCGGACTCGGCACCGGCGACGCTTCGCATTCAGTAACCCGGGAGCGTGAAGGGCACAAGCCGAGCGTGTGGACCGGCCACGACGTCACCCGCAGTTGCAGCGCGGTTCGCGTGACCCCCGTGGATTGGGAAGTCTTGAGCATGCCTCAAGCCGGGTAGATTGCAGAGTCAGGAGCCCGCTCGAATGCCCGGCGCCGATGACCGAGGCCGCGATTCCCGCTCTCCGCGCAGTGGCGATCGGGGTGATGTCGCCAGGATGCCGCCGCTTGTCGAGACAGAGCCGCTTGACACGCGAACATCGGGGGCGGTTGAGTCTGCCGGGGGCGCTTCGCGGCTGACGGTGTCAGAGGAGGGGCCGACGGTGCCGATCACTCGGACGAGGCTGCTGCTCGCCTCAGGCTTGATCGTGGTGGCGCTGGTCGGCGTGTACTTCCTTATCCCGAAGGTGGCGGGCCTGAAGCAGACGTGGGGTCAGCTTCGCCGCGGCGATCCGCTGTGGCTCGCGGCGGCCGCCGCGCTGGAGCTGCTGTCGATAGCTGGCTATGCGACTTTGTTTCGGGCCGTGTTCGGTCGTGGCGTGCCTCGGATCGACTGGCGTGTGAGTCTGCAGATCCCGCTCGCCGGGATCGCGGCGATCCGCCTCGTTGCAGCGGGCGGCGCGGGCGCGGTGGCCGTCACCGCGTGGGCGCTCGGCCGCGCCGGCATGTCCGCCGAGGTGATCGCCTGCCGCATCGTCGCGAGTCTGGTGGTCCAGTACTCGGTCTACCTCGGGGCGGTGATCGTCTGCGGGCTGGGACTGTGGGCGGGGGTCTTTGCAGGCGGCGGCTCGGTCGCGATCACGCTGTTTCCGGCAGTCTTGGCGGCAGCGCTGGCTGCCGTCGTCCTCAGCTTGGCGCTGTTGCCGAACGACATCGAGCAGCGGCTCGCGCGTTTCGCGAGCACCACGAGAGTTTTCGGTCGGTTGGCGACGTGGCTCGCGAAGGCGCCTGACACGCTCGGCAGCGGAGTCCGGACCGCTTGGGACGTGGTTCGTGAGCGGCGGCTGGGGCTGCTCGGGGCGGTGGCCTATTGGGGCTTTGATATCGCTGTGCTCGGCGTCTGCTTCGATGCCTTTGGGAGGGTTGTGCCGGTGGCTGTCCTGGTGATGGGCTACTTCCTTGGCACGCTTGGGAGCCTGCTTCCTCTGCCGGGTGGCGTTGGCGGGGTCGAGGGTGGAATGATCGCGGCGTTCGTCGCATTCGGTGTGCCCGCGGGCAGCGCCGTGATCGCCGTGCTGGCTTACCGCGCGATCTCATTCTGGCTCCCGACACTGCCCGGCATCGCCGGGTATCTCGCGCTGCGATCGACCGTCCGCAGATGGCGAGGGGCCGACGCCAATCGCGTCAGCGCACGGCGGCGAGCACAGCCCCCAGGCTCCGTGCGATGAGGACGACCAGCTCATGATCCTGCGTCGCGCTCGCATGCCGGTAGGCGATCGAACACCGAGCGTCTGATAGTCAGGCTGCGGCGTTCGCGATGCTCCTGGGACTGAGCGTTGCACTGGTGTGTGCGCTGGGTACCAATCTGAGTGCCTTGTTCAAGGCTCGCGTGCAGTGCTCGCCCGATCCATCCAGGTGCGTCATCCGCTGCGCAGCGCGACAGATCTGTTTGGGCAGAGGTGGTTCGCCATTGGCTGGATCCTTGCGCTGTTCGCGTCGGGCCTGCACATCCAAGCGCTCGCGCTCGCCCCGCTCTCGACCGCAGGCGGTCCTGTCCGGCGGGCTGGTGTTCCTCGCCGGCCTCGCGGAGCGCTTCTTCGGCTATCACCTCGGGCGATGCCAATGGCTAGGCGTGACGCTCACCGCCGCAGGACTTGCGGTGATCGGCCTGACCCCCGACCGCCGAGGGCCCGCAACGCTCCTCCCTGGCCGCATTGATCGCCGTCGAGACCGCGATCCTGGCGCTCGGGATCGGGCTGGTCAGGATCTCGACCCGCCGCGACATCGAGCACCGTCGCGAGGCGCTGCTGCTGGCGATCGCGGCTGGGGTGCTGTTCGGGCCTCTGACGTCGCGATCAAGTACCTCACGCACGCGATCGGACCGGTGTTCGGCTGCTCAGTCCATGGACGCTCACCGCGCTGATCTCGTTCGTGGTCTCCTTCTACGCGTCCGCGCGCAGCCTGCAGATCGGCCTCGCGATCGAGGTGATCGCGATCACCTCGGTCGCCGCCAACCTCTCCGCGAGCGTCGGCGGCGTCCTTGTCTTCGGCGAGCCGATCGGCTCCGGCCCGGTTGGGATCATCGGTCGTCTGCTC
>DASYFZ010000380.1:0-3026 GCA_036000295.1 Solirubrobacteraceae bacterium | reverse complement strand
GGTGTCGAGCTGCTCGATCGTGCGCGACGACAGCGTCGCAGGGACGATCGGGACGAGCACCACATTGGCGGCCTCGAACACGCTCTCGGACACGAGCGAGATGCTCGGCGGGCAGTCCAGGAACACCCAGTCGTACTCGTCCTCGAGCGGCTTGAGCACCCGCGCGAGCCGCCGGGTCGGCCGTTTGAAGCGGTCGAGCGCGAGATCCATGTGACGGTAGGAGAAGTCGGCCGGCAGCAGGTCCAGGCCGGGATGGTCGGTTCCCTTGATCAGCTTGTCGACGTCTGACTTGAGCCGCACGAGCTTGTCGCCGCCGCCGCGGACCTTCGGCTTGACCCGGAACAGGTACGTCGACCCGCCTTGGGGGTCGAGATCCCACAGCAGCGTCCGCAGCCCATCGCGCGAGGCCAGATACGAGAGGTTGACGGCAGCCGAAGTCTTTCCGACTCCGCCCTTGATGTTGTAGGTGGCGAGGACGCGGCTCACCCGAACGTGGCCTTGACGAGCTTGCGTTGGTCCTTGCCCGCGAACACCGCAAACCGCGCCGCGAACTCCTCCCGCGCAGCCTGCTCGTCCTCCTTTAGCCGCGAAACCAGCGCGCCCGTCGCCATCAGCGCGGCGGCACCACCCCTGACCGACGCGAGCTCGTCGCGCAGCGAGGACAGTGTGGCGATCTGGACCTCACGGTCCTGGTGGCGCCCCAGCACGTCCTGCAGCGCCTTGAGAGCCTTGATCATCGGCTTGACGACGTCTTCGGGATACAGCGGCGCGCCGAACAGCTCGAGCAGGTAGCGCAGCTCCTTACCGCGCTTGCGCAGCTCGTGGTAGTCCTCGGCGGGACTGGATTCGTCGATCGCCGATCCCATCTTCACCATGCGCCTGTAGACCTTGTGGATGCGGCCGGCAGCGACTTCGCCGATTGGCCGCGAGGCATCGGGTCGATCGCTCTCGTCAAGCGACGGTAGCCGATCGAGAAATCTCGTCCAATGCTCGAGCAGCGACGTCACCCGCGCCGAGCGCAGATCGCTGATCATCTGCCGGCGGGCCGCGAGCCGCCGGCCGCGCAGGACCTCGAGCAGCGGATCGAGGTCGGCCCGCATCGCCTCCGGCACGAGACCGCGCATCGCGTCGAACTCGAGCACGTAGACGTCGAGGTCGCGGGCATCGCCGGTGATCTGCTGAAGCCAGCGAAACTCGGCGCGGAACTCGGCCAGCGGCTCAGGCGGGAACACTTTCTTGAGCTCTCGCTGCACCGACCGCGAGCGCCGCACCGACACCCGGTAGTCGTGCAGGAACTCGCTGTCGGTGTCGGCGATCGTGCCGTCGGTGTTCGCCTCAATCACGTCGAGCAGGCGCCGCAGGACGGTCGCGGCGGCGACATCGGATCGCTCGTCGGACTGCAGCGGCACCGAGATCTTGGATGAGATCCCGGCGGGGTCGTGGCCGGCCGCTGTCATCGCTTCGTCGACCAGCGGCTGATCGGCGGCGGCGAGCCTCAGCTCCCCGGTGAGGGCCGACTTGACCTTGCCGAGCTCGTCGTCGTAGCCGCGTACTGCGGCGAGTCGCACGCGGGGGCGAAGGATCGACAGGCGGCCCGCGTTGTCGACGAGCGCCGGCTCCTCGAGCGTCATCCGCACGACCGTCTTTAACTCGGCGTCGAGCACGCTCAGCGCGCGCCTGCGGGCGTGGACGCGCGCCAGCGCCAGCAGCGCGCGTTCCTCGACCACGTCGAGCAGCGCCTCGCGCAGCGGGCCTGGCTCGAGCTCGCGCGGAAACAGCCGCTGCCCCGGGTTGTCGATGCGGCCACGCAGGCGCACCACCCCGGTGTCGCGCTCGAGCACGACCAGCTCACCGTCCTCGTGCGCGGCCGACAGGCCGGCCCCGCGCAGCAGGCCGTCGAACGTGTCGTAGTAGGTGCGGTCTGAGTCGCCCAGGCCCGAGTCGGTGATCTGCAAGCCGTTTCCGAGCGCCTCGCTGACCACGCTCGGCGTGGTCCCGTCGGTCGACAGGAACTCGCAGCCGCTCATGGCGCGAGCGATCCCAGCCGGTTGACGGCGTCGTCGATCTCCTCCGCCGAGACGATCAACGGCGGCTCGAGGCGAATCGTCGCGGGCCCCGTCGCGTTGACGACCAGGCGCTCCTCGAGCAGCGCGCGGCGGGCGAGCTCGGGAGCACCTCCGTTGCCGTCGGGCTCGATGTCGAGCGCGACCATCAGCCCGCGCCCGCGGACCGCGGCGGCGTATGGGAGCGACTCAAGGCGCGCCATCAGGTGCGCGCCGAGCTCGCGCACGCGCTCCAGCAGTTCCGGGTCAGAGCAGATGTCCAGCGCGACCAGCGCCGCCGATGCCGCGACCGGGCCACCCGCGAACGTCGACCCGTGGTCGCCGAGCTCGAACACGTCCGCGAGCCGCTCACCGGTGATCAGCGCTCCGATTGGCAGGCCACCGCCGAGCGCCTTGGCCGATGTGATCGCGTCGGGCACGACGTCGGTCTGCTGATAAGCCCACAGGCTGCCGGTGCGGCCCATCCCGCATTGGATCTCGTCGAAGATCAGCGCGGCGCCCTCGCGGTCGCACGCTTCTCGTGCGACGTACAGCAGCTCGTCGTCGAGCACGTTGATCCCGGTCTCGCCCTGGATCGGCTCGAGCAGCACCGCGGCCGTGTTGGAGTCAACGGCCGCGTCGAGCGCCCCGGCGTCCTTCGGCACCACGCGAAAGCCCGGCACGAGCGGCGCGAACGGCGCCTGCTTTGACTCCTGGGGAGTCGCCGACAGCGCCCCGTAGGTGCGCCCGTGGAACGCCTGCTCGACGACCACGATGTCGCCCCCGTTCCGCGCACGACGAGCCAGCTTGATCGCGGCTTCGTTGGCCTCGGCTCCGGAGTTAGCCAGGAACACCTTGCCGCCGAGCGAGCTCTCGGCGAGGCGCGCCGACAGCCGCATCGCCGGCTCGGTGTAGTACAGGTTCGACACGTGGGTGAGCCGCCCGGCCTGCTCGCGCACGGCCTGGACGACGCGCGGGTGGCAG
>DASYFZ010000632.1:0-2925 GCA_036000295.1 Solirubrobacteraceae bacterium | reverse complement strand
CGACGTTCCCGTGATCGAGATCCACGTCTCGGCCGGCGACGAGGTCCAGCCCGAGGACCCGCTCGTCACGCTCGAGTCCGACAAGGCGACGATGGACGTGCCGGCGCCGTTTGCGGGGACTGTGACCGAGCTCAGCGTCGGGATCGGCGACCGGGTGTCGGAGGGCAGCGTGCTGCTGATGCTGAGCCCCGGCGAGAACGGCGACTCCGCATCCGACGGCGGCGAGCCCGCCGCCGCCGCAGAGCCTGCCGCCGCCGCCACGACCACCTCGAGCGATGCACCGGATTCCGGGGCATCGAACGGCCGTCCCGAAGCCGGCGAGCCCCCCTCCCCACCTGAATCGCCCGGCGAGTCCGACCGCGACGCGCGGGTGCTCGTCCTCGGGGCGGGGCCGGGCGGCTACACGGCCGCGTTCCGCGCCGCCGACCTCGGGCTCAAGACGATCCTCGTCGAGCGCTACGAGCGGCTCGGCGGCGTCTGCCTGAACGTCGGCTGCATCCCGTCGAAGGCGTTGCTGCACGCCGCCCGGGTGATCTCCGAGGCGCAGGAGATGGGAGCGCACGGCATCCACTTCGAGCCGCCGCACGTCGACCTCGACGCGCTGCGGGGGTGGAAGCAGTCGGTCGTCGACAAGCTGACCGGCGGGCTCGAGGGCCTCGCGCGCCAGCGCAAGGTCGAGGTCGTCCACGGATCTGCGCGGTTCACGGGTCCGAACAGCATCGAGGTCGACGGCCGCACGATCACTTTCGACAACTGCATCATCGCCTGCGGTTCGCAGGCGGCATCCCTGCCTCACCTGCCCGACGACAGCCGCATCGTCACGTCCACGGGCGCACTCGAGCTCAACGGCGTCCCCGGGCGCCTGCTGGTCATCGGCGGCGGGATCATCGGCCTGGAGATGGCAACGGTCTACGACGCGCTCGGCTCTGGCGTCACGGTGGTCGAGATGCTTGATCAGCTGCTCCCCGGTTGCGATCGCGACCTGACTCGGCCGCTGAGCAAGCGCATCTCCGAGCGCTACGACGCGATCCTCCTGGAGACCAAGGTCGAGGCGGTCGAGAGCCACGACGACGGCCTGCACGTCAAGCTCTCAAACGGCGACTGGCAGACGTTCGACGCCGCTCTGGTCGCTGTCGGCCGGATCCCCAACGGGGGTGCAATCGGCGCTTCTGAGGCGGGGGTCGACGTCGACGAGCGTGGCTTCATCGGCGTCGACGAGCAGATGCGCACGAACGTGGCGCACATCTATGCGATCGGCGACGTTGTCGGCGGCCCGATGCTCGCCCACAAGGCCTCGCACGAGGGCAAGGTCGCGGCCGAGGTGATCGCCGGCGTGCCGGGCGCCGCATTTGACCCGCGCGCGATCCCGTCCGTCGCCTACACCGACCCCGAGGTCGCGTGGATGGGCCTGACCGAGACGGCCGCGAAGGCCGACGGCGTCGAGTACGAGAAGGCCGTGATCCCTTGGTCGGTATCGGGTCGGGCGTTGGGCCTGGGGCGGCCGGACGGGATGACGAAGCTGCTGTTCGAGCCAGGTACCCGGCGCGTGCTCGGCGCCGGGATCGTCGGTGTCAACGCCGGCGAGCTGATCGCCGAGACTGTCCACGCGATCGAGATGGGCTCAGACGCCGAGGACATCGGGCTGACGATCCACCCCCACCCCACGCTGTCGGAGACCGTGATGTTCGCCGCCGAGATGGCCGCGGGCACGATCACCGACCTGCCGCAGCCCAAGCAGCGCGCCCCGCGCTGAGCAGGGCTCTTAGCTCGGCGAGGACCGCCTCCGGTTCGTTCTGCAGACGCTGCTGGGTGACCCGGAGAATGCGGTAGCCGGCGACTTGTAGCTTGGCGTCTCGTCGGCGGTCGGCTTCGAACTGGGCGCGGGACTTGTGAAACGCGAACCCGTCGAGCTCGACGATCACGCGCTCGGCGCGCCACAGGGCATCGACGAGTTCGCCTTCGACGAGCACGTTGGCCTCGTAGTCGGGGATGTCGGATCCGCGGATCAGCTCGTGGAAGGCTTCCTCGAGCACTGACTGGTGCCACGGCGCCGGGCCGGTGAGGTCGGCGATGGCTTGTCGGAGGGTCTTGCCGCCCTTGCGGTTCGGCGTGCGCTCGAGCAGTTCGTCGAGCTCCCGGCCGATGTAGATGCGGCGGCGCTCCAGCGCCTCCAGTACCAAGCGGACTTCTCGTTGGTTGGTGATGGCGGCGAAGTCAAAGACCGTCCACGCGAGCGAGGTCACCGGAATCCCGTCAACCTCGTCGGCGTAGACCTCGACCAGCTCGCTCCGATGCAGCCGGACGCCCCTGGGACCGCGGCGGCGGACGGAACCCGGGACGGTCACGTCGATAGCGCCGCTATCTCGTCGCTGCAGGTCCCAGAGCGCGAGCGCAGCCCGATGGCTGAGCAGTGCCCCAGGCCCGCCTGCGAGGACAGCGGCCATCCAAACGCCTTTGAGGGTGAGCTTCCGATGGCCGACCGCGTAGACCCCTCGATGGATGCGGTTCAGGTGGCCGCTCGTGATCCGGTCCTGAACCAGATGGCGCGTGAACCCCTCCCCGAGTAGCTGACGACGGGCCACGACGCCGTGCTGCCGCCCGGCAATCGCAGCGAGCGTTCCGTCGACAAAGGAGCTTTGTGCCGATATATGCGGTACTGAGCTCCTAGGTTGATCCACGCATCCCAGGGTCCCAGCACACGCCTGACACGCGTGTCACGCGCGGCGTCAACTCAGCGCAGAACCTGCGTCGAAAGCGCTACCGGGACCGAGAAGAGCGCAGCCGCCGGACAGCCATCACGACCGCGAGCGCGATCGCGGCCACGAAGGGTCCCTTACGGCGAGCGCTACGCGCGAACGAGCCACCTGACCCGCTCGGCGGACCCGCCGGCATCGCGAACTCCTCGGCGGCGAGGATGTCGTGCGG
>DASYFZ010000631.1:0-3618 GCA_036000295.1 Solirubrobacteraceae bacterium | reverse complement strand
TGCCGCTCTGGGCACTTGGTCACTATCTCGCGGCAGCCGGGTGGCCGGGCGATGCCGATCGGCGCGATCGCCGCGGCCCGGCTGCTACTGGACCGCGGCGACTGGCCCGTGGTGTGTCTGGACGTGGTCGGGAGAGTTGCTTCCGCGAGTCGGGCTGGAGTGCGGCTTTGACCAGCGGCGGGGGCTCGATCCCCGCTGGGCGCCACTCTTGCGCCGGCTCGATCAGCTGGACCCAGCCGCGGCTCCGGATACCACCTCGAACTATGTGGACGATGGCTTCTCCACCGAGCTCAGTCCGGCATCTACGCCCAGCCGCCGCAGGAAGGCCAGCGCATCGGGCACCCGCGTGCCCATCAGGGGTAGCTGCACAGCCCGTGGCTGCCGTTCGCCTGGTACCAGCTCGGGCGTTGACCCGGCTGTAGCGCGACCCGCACCTTCAGCGCCATGTAGGTGTGCGGTCCGTTGCGCCGGCACCTGCCGATGCCCGACACCCGCAGGTCGGCACGAAACGGCTTGCGATAGTAGTCGCCGCCGTGGCCGACCTGCGGCGCTGAATAGCGGCCGACCCCCGATGCGTTCCGATTGCCCCAGCCGCGCCAGCGGATGCCCGTGATCACGACCGACGGGTCACTGCCAACGACGAGCTTGCTCGGGTGAGCCGTGCCGAAGCCGATCCCGCCCCAGACGATGAAACTCTTCGCACCGAGCAGCACGGGACCGTTCACAGCAACACCGGCACTGCTCTTCGGCGATCCACCAGCCTTTGCGCTCGGTTGGCCCGAGTCACCGCATCCGGCGAGGATGAGACACAGCAGTGCGATCGCCGCGACCAGGCGCATCGGGCCAGGCTGTCATATTCGACCTACCACCAGGACGCGATGTCCGCCGCGCGGCGCGACTGATCGTGCTCGAGGCGCAGGGGCCGTGGCAGGCGGCGCGTCCGGAGCAGGCCCGGACGCGCCGATGCTCAAACCTAGGCTCCGACGGTCGCGCCGACGGCCTGCTCGATTTGGTCTCCCAGCTCCTGATCGACGTTGCGCCAGTACTCGAACGCACGCGCCAACACCTTGTCCGAGACGCCGTCGGAGAGGTGGCCGGCGATGTTCGAGACCAGGCGCTCGCGCGCTTCGTCGTCGAGCACCTCGCGGACCTGCGTGCGCGCCTGGACGAAATCATCGTCGTCGGTCCGCGGCGTGTAGGCCGAGCGGACCATTTCGCCGTCGGCAGCCCACAGCCCCGCGTCGTCGGTCTTCGACGGGTCGGCCTTCGGCCCGCCGTAGGAGTTGGGAGCGTAGACGGGGTCGGTCACGTTGACCGTGCGCATGGCGCCGTCCTTGCTGTAGCTGTGCACCGGCACGTGTGGTGAGTTCACCGGGATGTGCTTGTAGTTGACACCCAGCCGGGCGCGGTGCGCGTCGGCGTAGGAGAAGCCGCGCGCCAACAACATCTTGTCGGGGCTCAGCCCGATCCCGGGCACCAGGTTGTTGGGCTCAAACGCGGCCTGCTCCATCTCGGTGTGGAAGTCAGTCAGGTTGCGATTTAGCGTCATCGTCCCGACCTTGATCAGCGGGTAGTCGCCGTGCGGCCACACCTTGGTCAGGTCAAACGGGTTGAAACGGTAGGCCTTGGCCTCCTCGAAGGGCATGACCTGCATGAACAGCGTCCAGCTCGGGAAATCGCCGTCGCGGATCGCTTCGAACAGGTCCTGCCGGTGGACGTCGGGGTTCTCGCCGGCGAGCCGATCGGCGTCCTCCTGAGTGAGGCACTCGACCCCCTGATCGGTCTTGAAGTGGTACTTGACCCAGAACTTGTCGCCGCCGGCGTTGACCCACATGTAGGTGTGGCTCGAATAGCCGTTCATGTGACGGTAGGTCTTGGGGATGCCGCGGTCACCCATCAACCAGGTGACCATGTGCGCCGACTCCGGGGAGAGCGTCCAGAAGTCCCATTGCATGTCGTGGTCGCGAAGGCCGTTGTCGGCTCGGCGCTTCTGGCTGCGGATGAAGTGCTGGAACTTCATCGGGTCACGGATGAAGAAGATCGGCGTGTTGTTGCCGACCATGTCGTAGTTGCCCTCGCTGGTGTAGAACTTCAGCGCGAAGCCGCGGGGGTCGCGCCACGTGTCGGGGCTGCCGCTCTCGCCCGCCACGGTCGAGAAGCGGGCCAGCATCTCGGTCTTGGCGCCGGGCTGGAACAGGGCGGCCCGCGTGTAGGCGCTTACGTCCTCGGTCGTCTCGAACACACCGAAAGCGCCCGACCCCTTGGCATGCGGTTGACGCTCCGGGATCCGCTCGCGGTTGAAGTTCGCCATCTGCTCGATCAGGTACTGGTCCTGAAGGAGAATCGGGCCGTCCGGGCCAACCGTCAACGAGAACTCGTCGCTGGCGACAGGCGTGCCCGAATCGGTTGTGGTGCGAGGTGGCTGATCGGTCATCTGACGCGCTCCTTCTCGGTGGGTTTGGACGTTGTCTGGCAGTCGGGGCACAGGCCCCAGAAGGTGACCTCGGCCTCGTCGATGACGAATCCGCTCGCGCTGGCCGGCGACAGGCAGGGCGGCTCGCCGACAACGCAGTCGACGTCGGTGATCGCGCCGCAAGCGCGGCAGACCACGTGGTGATGGTTGTCCCCAACGCGCGTCTCGTAGCGAGCGGCGCTTCCCGCCGGCTCGATCCGTCGTAGGAGACCGGCTTTGGTCAGCGCTCCGAGCACGTCGTAGACGGCCTGCGTCGAGATCGTTCCGAGACGGTCGCGTACGGCCAGCGCCAGCTGGTCTGCGGTCATGTGCTCGCCGTCGGTCATCTCGGCCAGGACCGCGACGCGCGGTGCGGTAACGCGAAGGCCGGCAGCGCGCAGGGCGGGGATCAGTTCTTCACGACCGGTCGGGGTCATGCGGGCGCCCTACCCAATTCAGAACGATTCCATTCTCGATCTGCTTCCAAGAAACATCCATCGTTCCTGGGTGGCCGCATAATGTGAGGCGATGACCGAGAGCGACCACGAGATCCTGGCGCGAATCCTCGCCGAGCGCGGCCGTTTCGGTCACCGCGAGCACCTCGAGCTGGCGTGGAATTTGCTGGGCAGGTACGGGCGGGAGGACGCGCAGATGGCTGCTGCCGACGCGCTTCGCCATCTCGCCCGCAAGCACGGAATGCCGAATCGCTACCACGAGACGATCACAGCCTCGTGGGTTCACCTCGTGGCGCTGCACCACGCGGCCGGCGCCGCGGGCTCGTTTGACGAGTTCATCGCGGAGAACCCGGCGTTGCTCAACTCACAGCTCCTCGAGGGCCACTACAGCCGGAGGTTGTTGGGCAGCGGCGAGGCTCGCGCACGATGGGTCAAACCCGACCTGCGCGCGTTCCCCGCCGCCGCCTAGACCTTTACCCCCTCAGGTCGTTAGCCGCCGCACCCGGTCCAGGCGCCTGCGCCTTGGTGCGCGTAGATGGTCTGCGCGCACGCGTCCTGGCCGGCTGGAGTCGCGAGACTGCAGCCGTAGTTCGCGGCCGTCGACGGCGTGATCTGGTAGCGCCCGGTGGCGCCCGACGAGCCGTTCGTGTTCGCCGATCCGGTCGAGTAATTCGTCCCGGACTCAGACGCGCACGCCGGCAGCGATCCGGC
>DASYFZ010000617.1:0-2021 GCA_036000295.1 Solirubrobacteraceae bacterium | reverse complement strand
ACGCCTGGGACGTAGGTCTTCCGTGCGGCGGCGAGATCAGCGTCTGGGTGCAGAACTACATCGCCGGCGAGGCGCAGGCCCGCTTCACCGAGCTGGCGCGGAGCGGCGCCCGCGCGGCGCTGGTCACGGTCGTGCAGGACGCGCAGGCGACCGGGGCCCGCATGCTCGTGCTGCCGGATGGCGAGCCCGACGGCACGCTGGGCGATAGCGGGCTGGACGACGCCGCGGTGGGGTTCGCGCGTGAGGCGTTGTGGACCGAGCGCTCGGAGCTGCGCGAGGTCGGCGAGTCAAAGCTGTTCGTCGACGTCGTGGCGCCGCCGCCGCGGCTGTTCATCGTCGGCGCCGTCGACTTTGCCGCGCAGCTGTGCGAGGTCGCGAAGATCGCCGGCTGGCGTCCGTTCGTGATCGACCCGCGGGCGCGGTTTGCGACCACGGCGCGGTTCCCGGCCGCCGAGCGCGTGATCGTCGCTTGGCCCGAGGAGGGCTTCGCCCAGCTCGATCCGATCGACCCGGCGACGGCGATCGCCGTGCTGACGCACGACCCCAAGCTCGACGACGCGGCGTTGCATGCCGCGCTGCACTCCGACGCGTTCTACATCGGCGCGATGGGCAGCCGCAGGGCGCAGGCCCGCCGCCGCGAGCGGTTGCTGGCTGCCGGCCTCGACGCCGAGCTGCTCGACCGTGTGGCCGCGCCGATCGGGCTTGACCTCGGCGCGCTGACGGCCGCCGAGACCGCGCTTTCGATCATGTCGGAGATCGTCGCGCTGCGCCACGGCCGCCCCGGAGGGCGGCTGATCGAGGCGCGCGGGCGGATTCACGACGTAGTCGCCGCTTAGCACCCGTTATCGGCGAGCGGCGCGATCCCGACTCACGGGATAGATTCAGCGCATGCGCGTGTTCATCACCGGGGCATCCGGGTTCATCGGCCGAGCGCTCTGCGAGCGCTACGCGGCCGACGGTCACGAGGTGCGAGGCTGTGACCTGGTCGGCGACCCGGCGCGACAGGTCGTGGCCGGGGATGTCGCCCAGCCGGGCCCGTGGCAGGACGCGGCAGCGGGCTCAGAGCTTGTGATCCACACCGCCGCGTCGGTCTCACTGCGCCTGGAGCGCCGCGACGACATCTGGCGCTCGAACGTGCTCGGGACCGCCAACGCGATCGAAGCCGCAGAGCGCGCAGGGGCGCGGCGGTTCGTGCACTTCTCGTCGGTCACTGTGTTCGGGCTCGAGTTCCCCGACGGCGTCAACGAGCGCTACCCCGTGCACAACACGTTCATCCCGTACCCGGATTCGAAGATCGCCGCCGAGCAGGTCGTGCTCCAGGCGCATCTCGACGGCCGCGTGCAGTGCACCGTGGTCCGTCCCGGCGATGTCTACGGTCCGCGCTCGCGGGTGTGGGCCACCGTGCCGGCGGAGCTGATCCGGCAGCGGCGGTTCGTGCTCCCAGGCTGGGGCCGCGGCATTCATTCACCCGTCTTCATCGACAACCTCGTCGACGGGGTGGTGCTCGCGGCGGCCGCCCCGGACGCGGCCGGCCAGGTGTTCACGCTGTCTGACGGGATCGGCGTGCCTTACCGCGAGTTCTTTGCGCCGTACGCAGAGCTGATCGGGCGACGGCTGGTGCTGCTGCCCACGCCCGTCGCGCTCGGGGCCGCCGCCGTGGCGCAGCAGCTCGCGCGCCTGCAGCCGGGTGACAACGAGATCAACCCGGGGTCCGCTCGCTACCTGCTGCGCCGCGGGACCTATTCGATCGAAAAAGCTCGGAAGGTGCTGGGCTGGGAGCCGCGGGTCGGGCTTCAGGTGGGGCTCGAGCGAACCGTCGGCTGGCTGCGCGAGCAGGGGTTCGGCGCACGATGACGCCGTCGCCACAGCGCGCGCGAGGCTGGCAGCAGGAGGCGGCCCTGCTGATGCTCGAGAACAACCTGCATCCCGACGTCGCCGAGAAGCCCTCGGAGCTGATCGTCTACGGCGGCATCGGCAAGGCCGCGCGCGACCAGGCCAGCTACCAGACGATCCGCCGCGAG
>DASYFZ010000608.1:0-3183 GCA_036000295.1 Solirubrobacteraceae bacterium | reverse complement strand
TGATCGCGCGCAGGATCGACTTGATCCGCGCGGACTTCACCTTCGAGATCCCGCCGGGCCGGATCGCCTCCTCGATCTCGTCCACGGGCGCGTCGCGGACCCGAACCCACGTGTCTCCCGGGAAGCGCTCGCGCAGCGCCAGGTAGGCGACGTCGCGGTTGCGGTCGTTGGTCGACTGCGACAACACGGTGAGGATCAGCTCGGCGATCGGGTGGCCGTGCGGCTCGGCCTGGGGGATCCCGTAGACCAGCCGCAGCCGGTCGCGAATCGCCCGTACGCGCCGCGGTGGAGGCTTGGACCACTTCGTCGCGCTCACCAGCGAGGACGTTATCCTCGGCCGGGGTTGAGCGTCGACGAGCATACGATTGAACTCGCCGGTTCGCCCGCCTTCTATCGCACCGCACCCGCGCCCGGCGTCCCCGCGCTGTACGTCCACGGTGTGCCGACCAGCTCCGATGACTGGATCTCATTCCTCGAGCGCAGCGGCGGGATCGCTCCCGACCTGATCGGCTTTGGAAGGTCGGGAAAGGGCGGCAACTTGGACTACACGATTGGAGGCCTGACGGACTTCCTCGAGCGACTGCTCGAGCACCTCGGGATCGATCGCGTCAAGCTGGTCGTTCACGACTGGGGCGCGGCCGTGGGACTCGCGTTCGCGCAGCGCAACCCGGAGCGGATCGAGCGGATCGTGGTGATCGACGGCGTGCCGGTGTTTCCCGCCCAGGGCATTCGCTGGCACAGGCTCGCGCGCCTCTGGGTGCGGCCCTGGATCGGAGAGCTCGTGATGGGCGCGACGACTCGCGCCATGCTCGCGCGCGTCCTTCGCAGCGGCAGCACGGACCCGAACGCGTGGCCGGACACGCGCATCGCGTCGATCTGGACGCAGTTCGACCAGGGCACCCAGCGCGCGATCCTGCGCCTCTACCGCGCTGCCGATGAAAGCGAACTCGCCCGAACCGGTGCAGCGCTCGACCGCCTCGAGGCCGCGGCGCTGATCGTGTGGGGCGAGGCGGATCCGTGGCTGCCGGTCACGGTCGGCGAGACCTACGCGGCCGTTTTGCCGCACTCGAGCTTGGACCGTGTGGAAAACGCCGGGCACTGGCCGTGGCTGGACAGCCCCGGCGTCGTCGACCGGGTCGCGTCCTTCTTGGAGGACGCCGCGTGAGCACGACCCTCGTCGACCGCTCCGCGGGCGACCGATCGCCGCTCCTGCGCGGCGCCGGCCGGATCGACCCTCGCCGTGTTGCTCCCACGCTCGTCGCGGCGGCGTTCGCGGCCGCCTACATCATGGTCTCTCCTCCAAGCCTGGACCTCGCGGCGCACCTGCTGCGCGCGAAGCTGTTTTCGAGCGAGGGCTTCGGGATCTGGAACAACTGGTGGTACGGGGGTCACCACGTTCCCGGCTACAGCGTGCTGTTCCCGCCGATCGCCGCGGCGCTGACGCCTCAGGTCGCGGCGGGCCTGGCGGCGTGCGGGAGCGCGGCACTGTTCGAGATGCTGGCGCGCGACCAGTTCGGCGAGGACGCCTGGCTCGGCGCGCTGTGGTTCGGCGCCGGCACCGCCACCAACCTGTTCACCGGCCGCCTCACATTCGCGTTCGGCCTGTTGCCGGCGATCGCCAGCACCCTGATGCTGTCGCGGCGCCGGACCGGGTGGGCCGTCGCGCTGGGGGTGATCACGGCGCTCGCTAGTCCCGTCGCGGCGCTGTTTGCGGCGCTCGCCGCTGCCGCGGTCGCGATCGGGCGATTTGCGTCCGAGCGCCGGCTGCGCGCCGCCGTCCCGGGCGCGCTCGTCGTGTTCGGCGCGCTCGCTCCGGTGGCGCTGCTGTCGATCGCGTTCCCGGAGGGCGGCAGCGAGCCGTTCACCTGGGCCACCCTGTCGCCGATCCCCGCGATCGCATTGGTGGCGCTGATCATGATCCCCAAACGCCACGTCACGCTGCTGGCCGGCATCGCGCTGTACGCGCTCGGCTGCATCGCGGCCTTCGAGGTCGCGACCCCGGTCGGCAGCAACGCCGCCCGGCTGGGGCCGCTGCTTGCCGGGCCGATCGTCGCCCTGATCTGGTACCCGCGGCACAAGACCTGGCTGGCCCTGGTCGCGCTGCCGCTGCTCTATTTCCAGTGGCAGGCACCAATTCGCGACGTGCGTACGTCGGCTGGAGACCCCTCCGTGAAGATCTCGTACTACCAGCCGCTGCTCAAGTTCCTCGAAGCCCAGCACGGGCCGCCTTTCCGCGTCGAGATCCCGTTCACGCGGTTCCATTGGGAGGCGTACGAGGTGGCTCCGCGGTTCCCGTTGGCGCGAGGCTGGGAGCGCCAGCTCGACATCAAGTACAACAACCTCTTCTACGACGGCACGCTGACCGCAGCCACCTACCGCACGTGGCTGCACAAGCTGGCGATCCGATATGTGGCGGTGTCCGACGCAGACCTGGACTACTCCGCCCACGAAGAGACGGCGCTGATCGACCGCGGGCTTCCGTACCTGCGGCTGGTGTTCCGCAGCGCTCACTGGCACGTCTACGCGGTCGACCACCCGACCCCGATCGCGCAGGGCGCGGCGACGTTGCAGAAGCTGGGGGCTAACTCGCTGACGCTGCGCGCGACTCGCCCGGGCATCGTGAGACTGCGCGTGCGCTTCACGCCCTACTGGGCCGTGTCAGGGGTTCCGGGCTGCGTGTTCGACAACGGCGGCTTCACCGACCTGCGGTTGCGCCAGGCTGGGACGTTCAAGCTCGTCACGCGGTTCTCGCTGGGGCGAATCGGAGCGACCACGCCGCGTTGCGATTGACCTGCGCAGGACCACTTATGACCAGCACAGTCGCCGCGGTCGGTAGGATCGTCCGTCATGCGTGATCGACTCCGCACGATCGGCGCTCGGGCACTGCCACGTGGTTGGAAGGACGTTTTCAGGCAGCTCCTGCTGTTCGTCGGCGCCTACGTGCTGTATCAGCTCGTCCGCGGTCTGATCCACTACGGCAACGGCTACAAGCCGTTCGGAGACGCCACGCGAATCATCGACATCGAGCGCTGGCTGCACGTCTTCGCCGAGCCCAGCATCCAGGCTTGGGCGCAGAACAAGCACTGGCTGATGGACGTCGCCGACTGGACGTATCTCAACGCCCACTACTTCGTCACGATCGGCGCGCTGATCTTCATCTACATGCGCCGCAACGACTCGTTC
>DASYFZ010000585.1:0-8198 GCA_036000295.1 Solirubrobacteraceae bacterium | reverse complement strand
ATCGGGATCAGCGCGAGCGCGGCAAGCGCCGCGCACAGCAGCAGCGACGGCCGGAAGCTGCGAGTGATCGCGTCCTTGATCGCCCCGACCAGTGAATCGCGCGCGCGGCGGAGCACCGCGTCGTGCGCGGCGCCGCGCTTGTTGAACGGCTGCGCAAGATCGGGGACGGTGCCTCGCGGCGTTTGCTGCACCACGCGCCCGAGATCTACAGCGATCGGCACCTCCTGGCGAATCGGCACGTCCGCGTTCAGCAGCACGCGGGTGCCCGACAGCAGAGCATCCTGACTTCCCCGGTCGAGGTCGTGCGACAGCAGCGGCGCGACGAGCACCAGCGCCAGCACCAGCCCGGTATGGCGAGCGCCGATCGTCACCGATCCGTGGCGGGTCAGGCGTGCGTCGGGCGCGACCGCCGCCCCAGTGAGCGCCGGCACCCCCAGGCCCATCCCCACGCCACACAGCGCGAGCGCGACGACGACGATCGCGATGCTCACCGCGGGAAGCAGCGCCAGCGCGACGAGCCCGGCCGCCATCAGCACGCTGCCGGCGGCGGTCGCGGTGCGGGTCGACAGCTCGCCGGACAACCGCCGCGCCGCCAGTGCAGCGAGCGGGAGCGCGCTCACGACGGCCGCGCCGGCGATCGGCGACAGGCCCCAGCCGTTGATCACGAGCAGGACCGCGAGGAACAGCGCCCCCACGAGCGCGCCGAACAGGAGGCCGAGCGCAAAGTTGGCGGCGGTGCGGTTGCTCTTGGCCTGGGCCGGGTCGGCCTGCGCCTCGGCGTCGAGCAGCGCCGGCTGCGCGTGGGATTCGAACGCGGCGACCAGACCGACCAGCGCCACGGGCGCCTGGAACACGAAGATCGCGGGCCAGTCAAACGCCTGCGTCAGGATCCCGCCGAGCGCCGGGCCCACCGCCGCACCGAACGTGCCCGCGGCGATCCAGATCGCAAGACCGCGCGAGCGCGATCCGCTCAATGCGCACAGGAGCTCGAGTGCGCCGGCGAGCAGCATCGCGGCGCCGAAGCCCTGCACGCAGCGAAACGCGATCAGGATCCCGATGCTCCCCGACAGCGCACAGCCGACCGAGCCGGCGGCGAACAGCGCCATCCCGGTCCGGGTCAGCACCGCCACCCCGACCCTGCCGATCCCGGCCAGCAGCGCGAACGCGGCCACCGCGACGACCAGGTTGTAGGACGTGATCACCCACGACACGCCGACGACCGATGTGTTCAGCTCCGAGTAGAGCGCCGGCAGCGCGAGCACGACGATCGACGAGTCGGCAAACGCGACCGCCACCGCCGCCGCAACCCCGACTGTGAGCAGCCGGCTGCGCCGGTCCCGCCGCTCTGTCATAAGGGTGAGGCTACTGCGATGCGGGTCAGGCTACGGCGCGCTGTGCCCCGGCGCCGTTGGAGGCGCACATCAGCCCGTCCAGAGCGCGGCGCGCGAGCTCGGCATCCCCCGACACCGACAGACCGTCACGGTCGCGGTCGGGGGAGAAGGCGCCGATCCAGGCGGACCTGTCGCCACTGATGCGAGCGTCTGGCCGCTCGGCGCCGCGCTCCTCGATCGTCGCCCGGCCGTCGGCCAGCGTGAGCGTGTACGCGGGCGCGGTCTCGTCCTCGTCACCGCCCGTCACCGACAGCTCGACCGTGCCCGACGCGCCTGAGGGCTGTACCAGTCCGGGAGCGAGCCGGAAGATCGCGCCGAGATCGATCGTCTCAGACCCGCGCGGCGAGCTCCAAGCCCACTCGTAACCCCACCGTGCGAGCTCGGCGAGGACGGGCATGAGTTCGCGCGCACGCGGCGTCAGCTCGTAGTCGACCCGCGGCGGTACCTCCCGGTAGCGCTGCCGGGTGAGCATCCCGTCGGCCACCATCCGGTTCAGGCGCGACCGCAGTTGCTCGGTTGAGATCCCTGGAAGGACGCGTTGGAGCTCGACGAATCGGCGCGGACCTGCAGCCAGGTCGCGCACGATCAACAGCGTCCACTTGTCGCCAACGAGATCCAACGCACGCGCATCCGGCGACCACTGGTCATACGGATGGCGTTTACGAGGCGGTACGTGAGACATCCCACCACCTTGGACGGAGAAACACCTGCCGGGAGCCGAGTCTAAAGCAATGGCCGTTGCATGGACGCGCCATAGGCGATTGGACGACGCCAGTTTTGGCTGTCCCGACCGTTTCTAGGGAGAAATGGGCGATGTGATCATGCTTTGGGAGCGACTTGCGGACCGGCCCTCGATTGGCGGCACGCGGTCGACGTTCTTCTTCGACCTGGCCTGTCCGTTCTCATATCTGACGGCCGAACGGGTCGAGCGCACGCTCGGCGACGTCGATTGGGTGCCCTGCTCGCTGCCGGCCGACCGCCGCCAGCTGACGCCCGACCTGATCGCGCGTGCCGAGCGCCAGGCGTGCGCGCTGCAGCTTCCACTCGTCTGGCCCGATGGCTTCCCGCGCGCCGTGCCGATGGCACAGCGGGCCGCCGCATACGCCGCCGAGACCGGTGCCGGCGCGCGATTCGCGCTGGCCGCGAGCCGCCTGGCTTTCTGCGGCGGCTACGACCTCGACGACGAGGAGATCCTCGCCGACGCCGCCGGGGCCGCCGGGATTCCGGTCGACGGTTGCCTTGCGGCGGCGGGAGATGCCGCTCGCGACGCTCGCCTGCACGCAACCGCCCGGCGCCTGCGGTCCTCGGGGGTCCCTCGCCTGCCCGCGATTCGGATCGGACGGCGCTGGCTGTGGGGCGAGCAGATGCTCTCTGAGGCCCGCCCGCTGCTTCGCAACGCGGCCTCCTAGCGCGTCGCACCCGAAGCAGCCGTCAAACTCCGCGGCATGAAAGATCCGGTCGACCGCGCCGTGCGGGCGATCGCGCGGCGTCAGCCGTTCGCGCTCCTGTGGGCGCAGTTCTCGGTCACGCACCTGGTGATGCTCGGCGGCATGGGCATCCTGCGGCTGTATCAGCCGATGAGCGCCGCGCACTTCTGGCTGCTCGTCGCCCTCTCGCAAGTGCTCGTCGGCATCGACAACGTGATCGCCGCCAAGCTCACCTACAAGCTGCTGAGGCCGGTGCGGGCGTGGCTGCGCGGCAGCCGCGACGAGCGCTCGACGATCGCGGCGTGGCGCGCGCTCGTGGCACTGCCGCTGGATCTGCTGCGCCGCCTCCGCAGCCTGCCGCTGCTGTTTCTGTACTTCCCGTTCATTGCGTTCACGACGTGGCTGCTCGAGCTGCCCTGGTACTCGTTCCTGCTGTTGTCGGTCGTCGGGTCGGCGGTGCTCGCCTACGGGCTGATGTTCCGCTACTTCGCGATGGAGATCACCGTGCGCCCGGTGCTCGAGCGCGTCGCCGCCAAGCTGCCGAGCGACTGCACGCTCGACGCGCCGGCGCTCCCGCTACGCATCCGACTGCTCGTTGCGGGGCCGGTCATCAACGTGATCACCGGCGTTGTGGTCGCCGGTCTCACCACGAATGGACACCACGAGAAGCTGTCTGACCTCGGGATCGCGTGGCTGGTCGCCGTGGCCGTCTCGTTCACCATCTCGCTCGAGCTGGTCGTGCTGACGGTGCGCGCCCTGGCCACCTCGCTGCGCGACATGCAGCGCGCCACCGAGCGCGTCAGCCGGGGAGACCTGACCGCGCGGGTGCCGGTCGTCGCGACCGACGAGACGGGCAGGCTCGCGGAGTCGTTCAACTCGATGGTCGGCGGACTGCAGGAGCGCGAGCGATTGCGCGAGGCGTTCGGCGCCTATGTCGATCCGGGCGTCGCCGAGCGGGTGCTTCGCGAGGGCTCTGACCTCACCGGCGAGGAGGTCGAGGTCAGCGTCCTGTTCCTGGATATCCGCGACTTCACCCGGTTTGCCGAGGAGTCCGAGCCGCACGAGGTCGTTTCGCTGCTCAACGGCTTCTGGGACCTGGTGGTGCCGATCCTGCTCGAACACGGCGGCCATGCGAACAAGTTCATCGGCGACGGCGTGCTGGCCGTGTTCGGGGCCCCGGCAAGACTCTCAGAGCACGCCGCGTGCGCCGTCGATGCGGCGCTCAAGATCGTCGACAAGGTCCACAGTCACTACGAAGGGCGCATCGGCGTCGGGGTCGGCGTGAACTCGGGACCGGTGGTCGCGGGGACCGTCGGAGGAGGAGGGAGGGTTGAATTCACGGTTATTGGGGACACTGTGAACACTGCCGCGCGCGTCGAAGCTGCGACGCGGGAGACAGGGGACGACGTGCTGATCACCGAATACACCCGAGAGTTGTTGCCTGAGGGCCGCTTCGAGTTCGAGGAGCGGCCGCCGGTGCCGCTGAAAGGGAAACGAACCAAGGTGAAGCTATGGGCGCCACGAACGCCGAGGCCCGCGAGCGCATCTCGCGGCATCAGGCAGTCCGCAGTCGCAGACTGACAGTCGGCTCGATCACGGGTGCGGTGCGCCGCTTCTGGCGGCTTGCGTGGGACTCCAATCTCACCGGCATGTCGGCGATGCTCGCCTACAACATGCTGCTCGGCATCATCCCGGTGGCGCTGTTGGGCCTGTTCATCGCGGGGCAGGTCCTGTCGAGCCTGCAGGTGCAGCAGAGCGTGCTCAACGACCTGCGCCAGATGTTCCCCGGCACCGCTGAGCACACGCTGAACTCGCTGCTGTCGCAGATCCGCAACTCGACCACCAGCACGGGGGTCCTGGCGCTGATCGCGGCGTTATGGCTGGGGTCGTCGTTCTGGGGAGCGCTCGACACCGCCTTCACCAGGATCTACGGCTGCCGGCCGCGCGGGTGGCTTGAGCAGAAGCGTTTTGGCCTGGTGATGCTCGGCGTCGTGCTCCTGTTCATGATCGCCACGGTGGCCGTGCCCACCGTCCAGAGCATCCTCGATGCCGGCGCCGCCCACCTGCCGTTCGATCTGGCCAACGTGGCGGACGTCGTCTATGCGATCTCGCTGGGGATCAGCGTGGTGCTGCTGTTCACGTGCGTGGCGGTGATCTACCACAGCGTCCCCAACCGCCCGGTGCCGTGGCGCGCAGTGTGGCCCGGTGCGATCGGGGCGACGCTTGCGATCGGCGCAGTCGACTACGCGTTCCCGGCGTACCTCACGAACATCTCGACGCTCGCGCAGTTCGGCACGACGATCGTGTTCATCCTGATCCTGCTGATCTGGTTCTACCTGCTGGCGCTGATCATCCTCGGCGGCGCAGTCGTCAACGCGCTCGTGCTCCGCCATCGCGAGGGAGCCTGTTAGCGTCCCGCGCGTGGCCACCGAAGCGGGCTCAGCGACACAGCTTCACGGCGGACGGCTGATCGCCCAGCGCCTGCGGGCGCACGGCGTGACCAAGCTGTTCACGCTGTCGGGCGGCCATCTGTTCTCGATCTACGACGGCTGCCGCGCCGAGGGGATCGACCTGATCGACGTCCGCCACGAGCAGTCGGCCGCGTTTGCGGCGGAGGGATGGGCCAAGGTCACCCGGACGATCGGCGTGTGTGCATTGACCGCCGGGCCCGGCGTCACCAACGGCATGAGCGCGATCGCGTCGGCCGGCCAGAACCACTCGCCGCTGCTGGTCCTCGGCGGGCGCGCGCCGCAATTTCGCTGGGGCCAGGGCTCGCTTCAGGAGATCGACCACGTCCCGTTCGTGCGACCGCTGGTCCAGCTCGCCGCCACGGCGCAGGAGACCGCGGAGATCCCGGGACTGGTCGACGAGGGGATTGAGGCGGCGCTGACGCCGCACTCGGGGCCGGCGTTCCTGGACTTCCCGCTGGACCTGGTGTTCAGCGAAGCCGGCGAGCCCGACCCGCCGCCCGCCCTGACCGAACCTTGGCATGCGCACGGCGCCGACACCCGCGCGATCGAGCGCGCCGCCGCGACGCTCCGCGGTGCCGACCACCCCGTGATCATGGCGGGGACCGGCCTCTATTGGGGCCGGGGCGAGGAGGCACTGCGAGCACTCGCCGAGGGGCTGCGGATCCCCGTGTTCCTCAACGGCCTGGCCCGCGGATGCCTGCCGGCTGACCACGAGCTGTTCTTCTCCCGCGCGCGCGGTACGGGGCTGGGCGGAGCCGATGTCGCACTCGTGATCGGCGTACCGCTCGATTTCCGCCTCGGGTTCGGGGCGTCGTTCTCGCCCGAGGCCGAGATCATCGCGATCGACACGGCCGAGCCCGAGCGAGACCACCCGCGGCCGGTGAGCGCTGAGCTGTTCGGGGCGCTTCCGGCGACGCTCGAAGCGCTGCGCTCGGCAGCGACGGGCGGCGACACGGCCGAGCGCGACCGCTGGATCGCATCGTTGCGCGCGACCGAGACCGAGCGGCGCGAGGCCGAGGCCCCGGAGCTGACCGACGGGCGCGCGCCGCTGCATCCGATGCGGGTGTACGGCGACCTGGCCCAGGTACTGGACCACGACGCGATCGTGGTCGGCGACGGCGGCGACTTCGTGTCCTACGCCGGGCGCGTGGTCGACTCGTATCTGCCCGGGTGCTGGCTTGACCCGGGGCCGTTCGGGTGCCTGGGCTCCGGGCCTGGCTACGCGCTGGCCGCCAAGCTCGCACACCCTGATCGCCAGGTCGTGCTGCTGCTCGGCGACGGGGCGTTCGGGTTCTCCGGGATGGAGTTCGACACGCTCGCGCGCCACGGCGTCGCCGTCGTCGGGGTGATGGGCAACAACGGCATCTGGGCGCTCGAGAAGCACCCGATGGAGTTCCTCTACGGCTATTCGGTCGTCGCCGACCTGCGGCCGGGGACGCGCTATGACCAGATGGTCGAGGCCCTCGGCTGCCACGGCGAGCTCGTCGCTCGCCCGGAGGAGCTGCGTCCGGCGCTGGAGCGGGCGTTCGAGTCCGGGAAGCCGGCGCTGGTGAACGTCCTGACCGACCCCTCGGTCGCGTACCCGCGAAAGTCGAACCTGGCGTAACGCATGCTGCGCAGGATCACCGTGGACGAACTCGGCATCGTCGTCGCGCTGACAGTCGCGGGCGTGCTGTTCCTGACCGGCGGCAAGGCGCTGCTGGGAGCACTTCTGTGCGTCGCCGCGGTCGTGTTCGCGATCGCACTGTGGACCCCGCTCCGGGAGCGCCTGCGCATTCCGCCGTCGCCGCGGCGAAGCCTGTGGCGACCAAATTCGCCCGATAAGCGGGACTGACGCGTTAACGAAAACCGCCCGCTTACTCAGCGGGCGGCTTCCGATCCAGGTTTGGCCCAATCGGGACGGGCAGGGGTACGTGCCAGAAAGGGCCGGTTAGATTGGCTCGGACGGCGGGAGGCGCCGATGTCTGCGGCTTCGCCCGAGCCTATGTGTAGAGCGAGGCGAACCTCGCCCCGTCGAGAATGATGCTCCCTAGACATTGTGTTCGCAATCGAACATTCGTCCATGCTCCGCCAATGATCCATTTTCCCTGCTACATGGCGGCTTTCCCGTTTTCCGGGGGTTTCAGGCCACGGTTTGCAGGATCTTGACGGCTTGTAAAAGCCCATATGGACGAAAGCCGAGTGGATAAACTGGATTTGATGGATCGACTGCTTTCCTTCCCGAATCCCGTGAACGAGAAGGCCGCTCGCGTGGTCGCAGGCGTCGTCCTCGTGACGACGATCGTGATCCTCGCGACCGGCGCCTACTGGCTGCTGATCCCGCTCGCCTACGGCTTCTGGGCGCGGGTCCTGACCGGCCCCACGCTCAGCCCTCTAGGCGCGCTCGCGCAGAAGGTGATCGCGCCGCGGCTCGGGCCGTCCAAACCGGTGCCGGGACCGCCGAAGCGGTTCGCGCAGGGGATGGGCGCCGCGTTTTCGACGGCGGCACTGGTGCTGGCGCTCGGGTTCGGCTACGACACCGCGGCCGACGTGGTGCTGGTGCTGCTCGCGGTCGCGGCCGGGCTCGAGTCGATCTTCGCGGTCTGCCTCGGCTGCCAGGTGTTCGCGCTGCTGATGCGGGTCGGGGTGATCCCCGAGGCCGTGTGCGCCGAGTGCGCGGATCTGAGTTTGCGGCTGGGTCAGTCGCGCAGCGCGGGCGTGTAGGAGATCCCGACGATCGTGCCCTCGGGCGAGAGCAGCCGCGCGACGGTCTGGCCCCACGGCTCCTCCCGGGCCTGGTGCAGCAGCTCGTGGCCGGCGGCGGTCAGCTCGTCGGCCGCTTTTTGAACTGCTGGCGCGTCGGGCACGTCGAACTCGATGCTGGCCTGGGGCACGGGGATGCCCGTTGGCCATTGCGGGTTGCCGAAGCA
>DASYFZ010000578.1:0-35733 GCA_036000295.1 Solirubrobacteraceae bacterium | reverse complement strand
CGCCGCCCGCCAGCGACAGGACGATCGCGGCGGCGAGCGAGTGGACGAGGCCGAGCGCGGCAACCGCGACCGCCACGAGGCCGAGCGCGACGAGCAGCATGCGCCGCCACAGCGCCGGCGCGTCCAGCTTGCCGGCGATCGACGCGCCGACCACGCCGCCGACGCCGAACATCCCGAGCAGCAGCCCGTAGCCGCCGGTTCCGGTGCCGACGCGCATGCTCACGAGCACCAGCGTGACGGTCAGGATCCCGTATGTGGCGCTGCAGAGCATGTCGGCCACGACCAGGCGCATCGCCGCCGGCGCCTCGCGCAGCGCCTGCGCTCCGTCCCGGAGCTCCTGGCCTAGACGCAGCGATCCGCCGTCCTGGCGCGACGGTACGAACACCGGGTTGCGCCCGATGGCGGTGATCGCCGCTGCCGAGGCGAGGAAGCTGGCGGCGTTGAGCGCGATCACGATCGCCGGCGAGGACAGCCCGAGCAGCACGGCGCCGAGCGCCGGGCCCGCGACGACCGATCCCTGTCCGATCGTCGCGCGGATGGCGTTGGCCCGCTGCAGCTCGCCGGCGTCGACGAGTCGCGGCGTGCACGCCGCCACGCACGGCGGCTGGACGACCCCGGCGGCGGTCGACAGCGCGGCGAGCAGCGCCGCCATGACCACCGGCGCCGAGGCCGCCACAACGATCGCCAGCGCGATCATCGCGGCCGCGCGCGAAAGGTCAGACGCGATGATCAGCCGGCGCCGGTCCCAGCGGTCGGCGAGCACCCCACCGATCGGTCCCAGGACGACGACCGGGACAACGCGCGCCGCGGTGGTCACCGCGAGCCAGGTCGCCGACCGGGTGCGCTCGTAGACGAACGCCAGCAGCGCCACGTTGTAGAGCCAATCGCCGCACGAGGACACGGCGAGGCTGGTCAGAAGGAGGTGGAACGGACGGCCGCCCGGGAGGCGGAAGTGCGGCTTGGTGAAGGTGGGAGTGCTCATGCCGTAAGCATGCGCGTAAGGCACGGGGCGCCACATCGGGCACCGGCCCAGTCTTTGGACCACCGCCTACCTCAGATCCGGGCCAGCTGGGTGCCTTAGGCACCTGCAGCGGCTTAGACCCCCGCCTCAGACCTCGAACGCGTCCCGACTAGAGCCAGCGCTCGAGCAGGTCCTCGTCGGGCACGCGCCGCACCACCCGCGCGGGCACTCCGATCACGACCTCGCGCTCGCCCACGTCGTGCGTCACCACCGCCCCCGCGGCCACGAACGCCTCGGCGCCGATCTCGACTCCGGGCACGAGCACGACGCCGCCGCCGACGCGGCACCCCCGCCGCAGCACGGGTCCCTTCAAAGCCTCGCCCCGAGGATGGCGGCCCATTGTGTTGTCGTTGGTCATGACGACGCCGGGCCCAACGAACACGTCGTCCTCGACGATGCTCCCGCCGGTGACGTACACGCTCGTCTGGATCGACACACGGGCGCCGACCCGGGCGTCGAAGTCGACCGTCGATCCTCGCCCGACGACGGACCCCGGTCCCACCACCGATCGCTCGCGGACCTGCGACTGGTCTCCGATGATCGCCTTGGAGCCGATCCGCGCACCGGCGTAGACGACAGCGCCGGCGCACACCGTCGCCTCCGGCTCAATCACGAGTGGCTCGGGCTGCGCTCCCGCGGCGCTCGAACCCGGCCGCAGCCGCGGCCGCTTGCCGAGGACGACGTGGTCCTCGATCACGCAGCCGTCTCCCACCTCGGTGCCGGCGTGCACGACCGTCAGCGACCCGATCTGAGCGCCCGCGCCGATCTTGGCGCCGTCGTGGATCACCGCGCCGGGCCCGACGACGACGCCCGCCTGCACGACGGCCGTCGGCGCGACATACGCCTGCGGGGCAATCTCGGCCAACTACCTCACCCGCAGCGACCGATCGAGCGACTGCTGCAGCTCCTCGAGCACCCGGACCACGCGCAGCCCGGTTTCGCCGTCGGAGCGCGGGCGCTCGCCGGTGCGCACGCACCGAACGAAATGCTCGCATTCGACGCGCAACGGCTCGAGGTTCGGAATCCGCGGGGAGAAGATGTCGCCCGAGCGAGTGATGTACTCGCCGTAGCCGCGGGCGGTCTCCTCGACGCTCTTGTCGTAGATCGTCAGCTTGCCCTCGAGCGCCATGTCGTCGAACGTCGCCATCCGCTTGGAGCCGACGATCGTGAAACGACGCTCCTTGTGGGGATCAAGCCACGACAGATGCAGGTGGGCCGAGAGCCCTGACGGGAACCGCAGAAAGCAGAAGACGACGTCGTCGACTCCGTCGCGAACATAGGACTCGCCGCGGGCGACCACCTCGTGCGGCTCCTCGTCTGCGAGATACAGCAGCACCGACACGTCGTGCGCGCCCAGACTCCACAGCGCGTTCTCGTCGGCGCGGACCTTTCCGAGGTTCAGGCGATTGCCGTAGATGTAGTAGATCTCGCCGAGCTCGCCCGAGTCGCCGAGCTCTTTGAGCTTCTGAACGGCTGGGTGGTACTCCAGTAGATGGCCGACCATCAGCGTCTTGCCCGTGCTCTGGGCCGCGTCGACGGCGAGCTGGGCTTCGGCGACCGACTGGCCCAGCGGCTTCTCCACGAAGCAATGCTTGCCGGACTCGAGCACCCGCACTGCGAGTTCGGCATGAGTCGGGACTGGCGTCGCCAAGACGACCGCGTCGACATCCGGATCGGCCAGCACCTCGGCGAGATCGTCAGTGAACCGGGCGCTCGGGTACTGGCCGGCGAGACGCGCACGCGCCGCTTCGGACGCGTCGCAGCACCACGCCAGGTCGCAACCCTCGATCGCCGCGAAGTTGCGGGCGAGGTTTGGCCCCCAGTAGCCGAGCCCCGCAATTGCGATCGAAAGACGGCCGTCGGTCATCGGTTCCCCTTCATGCGAGGTGCAGTGTAAGCGCAGACAAAATGTGATCTCCCGCGTGCCCGTCGCCATACAGCTGCGGGCGCTCGGCCGGCGGCTCGCGCTCGAGCGCCGCCAGCGCGGCGTCGCGGTCGAGGCCCACGAGCTCGTTCCATCCGAGCTGCACGGTCTCGGTCCACTCGGTGCTCGAACGCAGGGTGACGCACTTCACGCCGGCCAGATAGGCCTCCTTCTGGAGGCCGCCGGAATCGGTGACGAGGGCACGCGCGTTGCACAGCAACGCGGTCAACTCGATGTAGCCGAGCGGTGGCGTGAGGATCATCCCCTCGCCGCGTGCCAGGCGCTCGTCAAGGCCCGCGTCGCGCAGCCGCGCGCGCGTGCGGGGATGGACCGGGAACACCATGGGGTACGGAATCGCCAGCAGCAGGTCGACGAGCGCCGCGAGGCTCGCGGGCACGTCGACGTTGCCCGCCCGATGCGCCGTGACCAGCACATAGCCGCCAGGCTCCAGGCCA
Organism: Solirubrobacteraceae bacterium; assembly: GCA_036000295.1. Classification (GTDB taxonomy): domain Bacteria; phylum Actinomycetota; class Thermoleophilia; order Solirubrobacterales; family Solirubrobacteraceae; genus Palsa-465. Next base: position 32,333 of record DASYFZ010000578.1, on the reverse strand, counting down.
CGGGCGCTCAGCAGGTCCAGCCGGGTGCGAGCACGGGGCTGGATTGTCATCGCCACGTCCACCATCACATCGCCGACCAACTCGACGGCGCCGCTGACGTGCTCGCTGACGAGGTTGTCGACGGCAATCTGGGAGGAGCACAGCAGCAACCGGCTGGCGTGATCGACGAGGACGCGATTGAGCTCCTCGGGCATCGAGGGGTCAAACGAGCGCATGCCGGCTTCGACGTGGGCGACCGGGACCCCGGCCTGTGCGCCGGCGAGCGCGCCCGACAAGGTCGAGTTGGTGTCACCGTAGACGAGCACGGCGTCCGGTGCGACCTCGTTGACGACGGGCTCGAGCGCTGCCAGCTGGCGAGCTGTCTGCGACGTGTTCGAGCCGCCCGAGATGCCAAGCTCGCGGTCCGGAGCGGGGACGCCGAGCTCGGCGAAGAACACCGCGCTCAGATCGTCGTCGAAGTGCTGGCCGGTGTGGATCAGCACCTCGTCATGGACGCTGCGAAGGGGCATCGACAGCGCCGCCGCCTTGATGAACTGCGGGCGGTTGCCGACCACGGTCAGAACCTTCATCGCCTGAGGTCCCTAGCGCCCGGACGAGCCGGCGATTGTCAACTTGCGTCGAGCTCCGACTTGATCCGCACCGCGACCTGCTCGGCGATCTGCGCGGTCGTCGGCGCGTCGCCGTCGTAGCGCCGGTCGTCGACGGCGATCACGGGCTGCACCTCGCGCACGGTCGAGGCGAGAAACACCTCGTCGGCCTCGAGCAGCTCTTGGAGCGTGCACTCCCGCTCACGCGCACCCGACACGTCGATGACGACGCGCCGCGTGATCGACGCGAGGATGTGCTCTGAAAGCGGCGGCGTCAGCGCTTCGCCGTCCTTGACCCAGAACAGCGAGCTCGTGGGCGCCTCGAGCACGCGCCCGTGCGGCGTGACCAGCAGGGCCTCGTCGAAGCCGCGCTCGCGCGCCAGGCGCGATGCGAGCATGTTCGCGGCATAGGACAGCGACTTGACGCCGTCCAGGATGCGCGTCGGCGCATATGTGATCGTCGCCAGCCTGGCCCGGTCGGCGGTCTTCGGCAGAGACTCGGTCAGCAGCAGCCGCCTGCCGCCGCGGGTCACCACGATCCGCAGCAGTTCGTGATCGCGTCCGGTCCCGGCGTGCCGCAGCAGCCGCCACGCGTCAGACCGAACCGCCTCGAGGTCGAGCGGTAGGCGCAGGTTCGACGCCGAGCGCTCCAGGCGCGTCAGATGCTCCTCAAACGCGAACGGCCGCCCCGCATACAGCCGGATCACCTCGAACACGCCGTCTCCACGCAGCAGCCCTTCGTCGGTCGCCGGGATCGTCGCGCTGGACGCGAGCATCACTGCTCCGTCGACGGATGCGAGCGAGGCGCTGAACGTTGGACTCACGGCGTGGAATCTAGCGCCCGTTGCTTGCAGCAGCCTCGACGAACTGCGGCCTGGTCCACACCTCGGCGAGCCGGATGATCGTCGCGGCAGAGGCGGCCATGTCCTGCACCGAAGCCCATTCCCGGACCGAGTGAAACTCGTGTCCGCCCGTGAAGATGTTGGGCGTGGGGAGTCCCATTTCGCTGAGCAGCGAGCCATCGGTCCCGCCGCGGATCGGAACCCGGACCGGCTCCAGCCCCTCCGCGCGCATCGCCTCCTCGGCGGCATCCGTCGCGTACGGAGCGGCATCGAGATGGCGGCGCATGTTTCGGTACTGCGGCTTTACGTCGAACTCGAGGCTGGCGCGAGGCTCGGCGCCGACGACCTCTTCGGCGGTGCGTTTCAGCAACGCTACGTGGCGCTCGAGCCGCTCGTCGTCGAAGTCGCGCACGATCGCCGTCACGTGAGCCTTTCCGGGCGTGCCGCTGATGCTGTAGGGGTGGATGAATCCCTCGCGCCCCGACGTGGTCTCGGGTGCCAGGGTGTCGGCGGGCAGGGCAGCGATGACCCTCGCCGCCAGCCGTAGCGCGCTCACGAGCTTGCCCGTCGCGTACCCGGGGTGCACGTCGACCCCGTGGACGGTCAGCGTGACCTCCACCGCGCTGAACGTCTCGTCCTGGAGCTGGCCGAGCTCGGAGCCGTCGATCGTGTACGCGCACAGCGCACCGAAACGCTCGATGTCGAACAGCGACGCACCCAGTCCGATCTCCTCGTCGGGCGTGAACGCGATCCGCAGGTGTGGGCGCGGGAGCTGCGGATCGGCGGCGAGGCGTGCAACGGCCGCCATGATCGCCGCCACGCCGGCTTTGTCGTCGGCGCCGAGCAGCGTGTCGCCGCTGCCGGTGACCAGGTCGTGGCCAAGCTTGGCGGTCATCTCGGGCATCGCCGCGGGGTCGAGGCGCGTGCCCTCGCGCGGCAGCTCGATCACGCCGCCGTCCCACTCGCGATGGACGATCGGCTCGACCCCTTTCCCGGGCGCGGCCGGGCTCGTGTCCATATGCGCGATCAGGCCGATCGTGGGGCCGTCGGAGTCGGCGCCGGAGGGATCGAGTGACGCCACCACGTACCCGTTGTCGTCGAGGAACGCGTCGGCGATCCCCGCCTCGTGCAGCTCGGAGACCAGCAGCCTGCCGAGGTCGAGCTGACCCGGCGTGCTGGGCGACCCGGTGCGCTGGCCGCGGGATTGTGTGTCGACGCGCACGTAGCGCTGGAAGCGATCGAGGAGGTCGAGCGCCAGCGATTCGGCGAGGGCTGATGTGTAGGGAGCTGGGGACATTCCTGCAGTATTCCAAGCTGTTTGCTGGGCCTGCTCTCGGGTAGGCCGACTGTGGGGCATGACCACCACGGAGGTACAGGCTCGCGGACGCCGCCTGCGTCGCTCGAATTGCGCGGGCCCGGGCCTGCGCCGTTTGCGGCGCGGCCGTGGGTTCTCGTATGTCGACGACCACGGCGCCCCGATCGATGACCCGGAGGTCCTCGAGCGCGTGCGCTCGATGGCGATCCCACCCGCCTGGAAGGACGTGTGGATCTGCCCGGATTCGATGGGTCACCTACAGGCCACCGGCATCGACGCGGCCGGGCGCAAGCAGTACCTCTATCACCCCAAATGGCGCGAGCACCGCGACCGCGCCAAGTTCGCCAGGATGCTGGACTTCGGCCGCGGCCTGCCGCGCCTGCGGCGGCGCATCGTCGCACAGCTGGAGAGTCCGGAGCCGACGCGAGAACACGTGCTGGCATGCGCGGTCCGCTTGCTCGACGTCGGCGTCTTTCGGATCGGAGGCGAGCAGTACGCCGACGATGACGGCGGGCTCGGACTCGCGACGCTTCACCGCGACCACGTCACCCTGCACGCCGACTCGATCGAGTTCGACTACCCGGCCAAGGGCGGCGCACAGCGGCGGCAGGTGATCGCCGACCCCGCGTCATACGACCTGATCGCGACCCTGCGCCGGCGCCGCGCCGGAGGCGACCAGCTGCTGGCATATCGGGAGCTGCGACGGTGGCACCCAATTCGCTCCGACGACATCAACGACTACCTCAAGCAGCATCTCGGCGAGGACTTCAGCGCCAAGGACTTCCGCACCTGGAACGGAACGGTGATGGCCGCCGTGTCGCTGGGCACCCACGGCCTCGACGCCGCGACCAAGACGGCGCGAAAACGAGCGATGGATCGCGCTGTGCGCGAGGTGTCGCAACTGCTGGGCAACACGCCGGCAGTCGCGCGGCGCTCGTACATCGACCCGCGGGTGTTTGATCGCTACGAGTCCGGCTGGACGATCGCCGGCGTGCTAGGCCGAATCCCCGACCCGGGGGGCATCGACGACCGGATCCGAGCGAAGATCGAGCGCGGCGTGCTCGACCTGCTCGACGACGATCGCCGATCGCCCGCGCTCGCGAAGCTCGCGAAGCCCGAGAAGCCCGAAAAGCCCGAAAAGCCCGAGAAGATCGGGAAACAGGCCGCCTGAGGGCGCAGACCGGCGCCGCGCGGCCCCACGGAGCGGAATTGCAAGTTGATGGGCACCTTTGGGCACGTTTGACGCAAGAAGCCGCCGAAGGTCCGCATGCAGACCAGCCTGTGTGGTACAACGGGGTCGTCTGCGAAAGGGAGGTCTGCCGATGTCGGCGACCGTTAATAGAGGCTTGTCTGCACAAGCTGCTGCCTCGTCATATTTGTTCCAGCGTTGGCGGCGCCACGGGGACCGACGTGCCCGTGATGAACTGATCGAGCGGTTTCTGCCGCTCGCTCGCAAACTGGCACGGCGTTACGTGCCCTCCAGTGAGCCCTATGAGGATCTGGTGCAGGTGGCCAGCCTGGGGCTAGTCAAGGCGGTTGAGCGGTTTGACCCGGATCGCGGGTTTGCGTTCACGTCGTTCGCGGTGCCCACGATCGTGGGCGAGCTCAAGCGCTATTTCCGCGACACGGGGTGGGCGTTGCACGTCGACCGCGGGGCGCAAGAGCGAGCCCGGAAGGTCATCGACGCTCAGCGAGAGATCGCGGGCGAGACCGGCCGGATCCCGAACATCGACGAGCTCGCGCAGTACCTCGAGCTCAGCACCGAGGAAGTGCTCGACGGCCTCCAGACTGCGGAGGCCTACGGGACGGTGTCGCTTGACGCGCCGGTTGGCAGCGACGAAGACGGGACGCCGAGTCGTCTCGATGCGATCGGCGACGAGGACGAGCGGTTCGCGCTGATCGACGATCGGTCGACGATCTTCGCGGCGGCCATGTGCCTGCCCGAGCGAGAGCGCCGGATTCTGTTCCTGCGGTTTGGCGAGGATCTGACCCAGTCAGAGATCGCCGACCGCATCGGCGTCTCTCAGATGCAGGTCTCCCGCCTGTTGCGCCGTTCGTTGCAGCGTCTGCGCGATCTGACGGACGATCGCCAGCCCAAGCTAAAGCACTGAGCGAGCCGGCGATCGCCGTCGACTCACGCCGGTACGTGGCGCTTTACCAGCGTCCGTACCAGCGACGCCGGCCCACGCCCGATTCGACGCCTCCGATCAGGAAGCCAAGGGCCCAGATGACCAGCGCCGCGATCAGCAGGAACCACAGGAAGTGCGCGGCGAAGCCGAGCCCACCCAATATGACCAGGATCAGCAGCAAAACGATTAGAGCGACCATGCGGTCTCCTTTCCACATCTACAGGCCTCCCAAGCCGTGCGGGAGGACTACCCCGGATCAGCGCCCCTGACGCAATGCGACGCGCCGGTCGGGAGGCCTCAGTGGTCGCCTTCGCGTAGTTCGCTTGAGAATTCGGTGTCGCTCTCGCCGCCCTCGGCGGCGCGATCGTCATCGCTGGTTGACGGTGCGTCCTCGGCAGCTCGCCGGGCGGCGTGCTGGTCGCCATGGCTCGCGTGCTCGATCAGTTCGCGCTCGGCTAGCTCGAATCCCTCGGACTCGCCCTGTCCCGCCTCTTCCAGCGGCCGCTGGGCCTCGTCCGCGGAACCGAGGTTTTCGGAGGTCGGTGTTCCACCGATCCTTGCGGCCTCGGCGGCCGCCGCGTCTTCCTGTTCGCGTTCTGAGTTGGCTTCGGGCATGGGTTTACGACTACCCACGCCGACCCCCGGCAAACGACGGTCCGGGCACGTCATCCGAGCACGCTTGCGTTCAGATCAGTACCCTCGCCCCACCGTGCAGAGTCATTTCCGGGTAGAGGTGCGCAGCGCCGATGCGAACACCGTCATCAGCGTCAGCGGTGAGCTCGATCTGGCGTCGAGCCCCGCACTCGAGGAGGAGCTCGAGCGTGTAGCGCAGTCGGACGCGCAGCTCGTGGTCGTCGACCTGCGCAACCTCGAGTTCATGGACTCAACCGGCCTCAGCGTGCTCGTCAGAGCACATCAACGCGCCGAGGAGAACGGCCGCCGCCTGGGACTGGTCAACGGCTCTCAGCAGGTTCAGCGACTGCTGACGCTCACCGGCGTGGCGGACCGGCTCATGCTGACCGACGTGCCGGCGGAACTGCTCGACGGCAGCTGAGCGTTGCGCCCGGTGCCGGCCGGGGCACTAGCCCGACAGCGATCGACCCACTGGGCGGTGGTCGACCATCACCACGCGGAGCATCTCGCCATCCTCCACGGGCTTCACCTCGACCTCGTCGCTGAGCATCGACAGGGCGCCACCCACGTCCTCTGAGCCTTCGTTCTCGCTCAGCCACGAGCCGGTCCCGTCGCGAAACGGACCGATCGTCAGCTCTAGGCGCCGCACCTCGGTAGACATGCTGAACGCGATCCGCTCGCCGCGGGCAGCGCGCGCGGCATGCGCGGCGAGCGCGTCGGTCACGAGATAGACGTCTGAGAAGCGGTCGAGCGAGAACCGCGCCTTCGCGGCAAGGGCCCGGGCCAGGCGCCCGAGGACGCCGCCCACGAAGCTGACGGGCGAAAGCGACACGACGGCGTCGCCCGCGAGCTGGTCGGTCCATTGCTCCTCGGGCGTGGCACGCGCCGGCTTGCGGAACAGGCGCTTGCCCTCGCGCTCGCCCGCGAACACCATCCGCACCTCGGTGCCACCCTCCGGCAGCGAGTTGAACTCCGAATGCTGCGTCAGCGCACGGATCACGGGGAGGCCGACACCCTGCAGCCGGTCGTCGGCCGCCGGGATCGCGTCGATCCCGCTGCCCTCGTCGCGGATCACGACCTCGATCGCGTCCTGCCGCGCATACAGGAGCACGTCCAACGGGCCAGGCTCGTCGTCATAGGCGTGCATTACGACGTTGTTGCAGGCCTCACTGACCGCGGTCTTCAGATCATCGAGGAGCTCCGGATCGAGCGCCAGCTGGTCGGCGACGCCGCCCAACGCCCCACGTACAAGCGTGAGCGTCTCGGGCCTGGAGTCCAGATCCAGGCGCACGGTCGGCCAGTCGTCGGTCACGTCATTTCCTCTTCGGCCTCGCAGACGGGCGGTCGGAAATCCATTCGCATAGGCATTCTGGCCGAAAATTCCGGGTAGCACACTTGTGCTGCGGCAAACACCCGCCGCGAACTCTCATGAATCCACCCGTCCGTGCCCTCTACAAGATCGACGCGTGCCCTACCGGCCCAGCCCAGGCGCGACGGATAGTCATACAGGAATGCTCGCAGCGAGTGTCGGAGCGGGCGCTCGAGGACTTCGAGCTGCTGGTCAGCGAGCTGGTGACCAACCGGATCCTGCACGGACAGCCCGGAGCGGACAACACGGTCCTGTTGGATCTCAGGATCAATGCCAAGCTGTGCTGCGCGGTCAGCGATCACGGGAGCGGGACTGGGCGTCGTGACGGTCGGCTGTGCGAGGCAGTCCAGCAGGACCTCACAGGCGGCCGTCCGCCGGGCCTGCGCCTCGTCAACCGGCTCGCCGGTCGGTGGGGCACCCATCGCACGCGCACCGGAGGAACGCGCGTGTGGTGCGAGACCGTGGCTACGTAGCCCGCGCCAACCCAGAGAAGCGATGAGCGGGAGACCGCTGTCGCGGCTCCCGCTCGATAGCTGCATGAACCCCCCGGCGTTGGCATCCGGCCTTCGGTACCGGGGGCTTAGCGCTTCTTCTTGGGCTCGCTGTCCAGTTGCGTGATCTCGCGCAGCCGGCCCAGCGCACGGCGCAAGATCCGCGAAACCTGCATCTGCGAGACGCCGATCTCTTCTGCGATCTGCGTCTGCGTCATGTCCTCGACGAAGCGCAGGACGAGCACTCGCCGCTCGCGCGCCGATAGCTCACGCGCTGCGGACGCGATCGTGACGCTGGCATCTACCAGCTCATAGCGCTTGTCCTCCTCGCCGAATGCGTCGGCGAGCGTGGTCGACTCGCCCTCGACATCCTCTCGGGGCGCGTCGAGGGAGGTCGAGTGGTGGGCACCGGCGGTCTCCAGCGCATCGAGCACATCCTCGATGCTGAGCTCCAGGTACAGGGCCAACTCGTCGACGGTAGGCGGACGCCCGGTCTTGCTCGTGAGCGTCTGCTGGGCCTCTTCGACCTTCAATGCCTGCTCCTGCGCTCCGCGCGGAACGTGCACCGACCAACCGAGATCCCTGAAGTAGCGCTTCAGCTCCCCGAGGATCGTCGGCACTGCAAACGACGAGAAAGCCGTGCCGCGACTGGTGTCGAAACGGTCAACGGCCTTGACCAAGCCCAAGCTTGCGACCTGCACGAGGTCGTCGAAGGGCTCACGTGCTCCTGCATAACGGCGTGCCAGCTTGCGTGCCAGCGGCAGAAAACGATCTACGAGTTCCGCACGAGCACGCTGATCGTGATGTTGCTGCCAACGAACAAAAAGTTCTTCCGAATCGGTTCGGATAAGCGCCAGTGTCTCCATGCGAGCGGAGTACCCCGTCCTGTAGCGCTTCAACCAGAGATTGGCCCGATGCACCCCTAGCCGGGGAGTCGGGGCAGACGATGAGCTAGACGGCTGCGGTGCGCGAACGGACAACGCCACGAGGCGCCATCCGGACCAACAGGCCGGCAATCAGCGAGCCGACGAGCAGGTACACGACGGCAGCGAGGCCCCAATTGACCGCGATGTCGGCCTTGTGGCTCTTAGGGCTGAAGACGTTCTTGAACGGGCCGACGAGGAAGCTGGCCGCGTCGTGGATGTCTCGAACGATCACGTTGCCCATGTTCGCGTCGAGTAGCACGAGCGCGATCCCAGCCACAATCACAAGCGCCACGAGCCACGCGGCTAGACGTACCAGACGTGCGATCGTGATCATGGGGTGTCTCCAGTCATCGGCTTTGTGCTTGCGAGTGCGATGCCGATTGGCTACCCGGGGCGGTCAATAGCAAACGAACCAACCGCGGGCCGACCGCCCTCGGTCAGCATGCGGACGCGCCATGCCCTCCATAATCCAATTGATGCGACGTGACCTTCCGACTGCTCCGCTCGCCGCCGCCGGGCTGATCGCCGGCTATGCAGTGGCCGCCTCGACTGGCTCGCGCCCGCTCGGCGGGGTGGTGCTCGCCGCCTTCGGGCTCGCCTGCGTGTGGGTATGGCTGGGACGCGACGGCGGCCGGACGACCCTGATCTTGACCGGCGTCGGGCTGTTGGCGTTCGCGCTGTCGCACGTGGTTGCGCTGCTGACCGGACCGTGGCCCGCGGTGCTGCTTGCGGCGGCGGCCGCCGCGGCGGCGAGCTGGAGGCTCTCCGACTCGCGCCGCCGGAGCGCCGACTCTCGCGCGCGGGCGCAGGCGCAGACCACCAGCTGACGAGTGGCCCCCGCTGGCGGCAAGCGCGCCGGCCTCAGAGGCCGCCTCGGGCTGCTGGCGCCCGATGTGTCCGCGCTACGCGAGAGCCGCGATCTGCGGCTCGTGGTGCTCGGCAACTTCGTGTCGGGGATGGGGACGCAGGCGACGCTTGTCGCGCTCCCCTACCAGATCTACATCGAGAGCCACTCGGCGCTGCTCGTCGGACTGCTGGGCGCAGTCGAGCTGCTGCCGTTGATCGCCAGCGCGCTGTGGGGAGGTGCGATGGCGGATCGCATGGACAGACGGACGCTGCTGCTGCTCGATCAGATCGGGCTTGTGATGGTCGCCGGCGCGCTTGCCGCGGTGTCGTTCGCCGGGGATCCGTCGATCCCGGTCCTGTACATCCTGGCGGCCCTGCTTGCGGGTGTCAGCGCCCTGCAGAACGTCGTCCGCTCCGCGATCGTGCCGACGCTGGTGCGGCGCGAGCTGATGCGCAGCGCGCTCGCGTTCAACTACGGCCTGTACCAGCTGACGATGGTGATCGGCCCGGGACTCGGTGGTCTGATCATCGCGCTGTGGGGCGTCGGCGCCGCCTACACAATCGACGCGGTCAGCTGCTTTGCGATGGTGTTCGCGGTCATCGCGATCGCGCCGCAGCCACCCAAGGGTGTGGAGCAGCGCGCAACTATCGGGCGCTCGATCGCCGACGGCCTGCGGTTCGTGCGCGGCAACCAGGCCCTGCTCGGTTCGTTTGCGATCGACCTCGTCGCGATGACGTTCGGGATGCCGCGGGCGCTGTTTGCGGTGCTCGCGGTCAGCGTGTATCACGCCGGCGCAGCCGGCACGGGCGTTCTGTACTCGGCGGTGTCGCTCGGCGCCACCGTCGCCGCGATCACCACGGGCTGGCTCTCGCATACGCGGAGGCTGGGGCTGGTGGTGATCTGGGCTGTGATCGCGTGGGCGGTGGCGATCACGTTTGCCGGGCTTGCATCGTCGCTTTGGGTCGCGGCGGCGCTGCTCGCAGTCGCCGGGGCCGCCGACTCCGTCAGTGCGGTATGCCGGACGACGATCAACCAGACCGTCACCCCCGACCACATGCGCGGACGCATGTCTTCGGTGTTCTCGCTCGTCGTAACCAGCGGCCCGCGACTCGGCGACATCGAGTCGGGCGTCGTCGCGGGAGCGACGACGCCGCGCTTCTCGGTTACGTCGGGGGGATTGGCGTGCCTGGTCGGAGTGGGGATCGTGATGATCGCGTTCCCGGCGCTCAAGCGCTACGACTCAGACGACTGGATCGGCGAGCCCGCGCCCAGTCCCGCGTGAGCACAGGCTCGGCTCACGAGCCACCCCGACCGGCTCGCGTGAAGCTGCTCCACAGCGTCGACGCCGGCGCTCCGTAGTCGGGGTCCTCGAGCACTTCGATCCGCTGCACCCACTTGACCCATTGAAATCCCCTCGATCCCGGCGCCACCAGCCGCACGGGAGCCCCGTGCTCGTGGCTCAGGGCTTCGTCGCCGACGTGCGTGGCGAGCAGCAGCCGGGAGGCGTCGGCCAGCGCAAAGCTCCATCGGTACCCGGTGCGGGACACGACGCTGACGTGGCGCGCCCTGCGGCGGTCCGGCGGCGCTTGTTCGAGGACGCGCGAGAGCAGAGTTCCGCGCCAGCGCTGCGTCGAGTAGAAGCCGCCCGTGCAGTCCAGCGTCGCGACCAGCTCGTCACGCGGTGGCAGGTCGGCGAGCGCAAGCTCGAGCTCCGTGGCGACCAGACCGGTGACGCGCAGGCGATAGCTGTCGAGCGCGATCGGCCGCGGGTCGTCGGCGACCCATGAGGTCGTCGGAAACGCGTTGCCGGCAAACGACGCCGCCTCGTAGGAGCCGGTGAACCGCCGGTTGGCGCCGCGCAGCTCAAACAGCGCCAGCAACGGCCGCTGGGAGCGCCACGCCAGCAGCGAGCCGGCGCCGATCCCGGCGGCGGTGAGGAATTGGCGCCGGTGGACCACATCGCGTCCGCGCAGTGGCTTGGCGCGCAGCACCATGTGCACGACGACCAGCAACGCGAGCACCGCGCCGAGCGCGTCGTGCCAGCCGAGCAGGCTGTAGCCGGCGATCGTGGCGTTGGCGCCACCCGACCACAGCGACCCCGAGACGAGCGTCGCGATCACCAGCGCGGCCGCCGAGACACCCACCGCCGTGCGGTTGTCCCAGCGCTCCAACGCCCGGATCCGCGACCAGACGCGACCCAGCTTGACGACGACCAGCACGGCGATTGCGGCGCCCAACGCGTCGTGCGCGGCGTACACCCAGGCGTCGTGCGAGCTGCCTTCAAACAGCGTCAGCACGCCGGTCGCCATCAGCAGTGCGACCAACGCCGCCAGACCCCAGTCGGTGCCGCGGGCGGTCACCGGTCAAGTGTATGACCGCGCGAGACAATCCTCCGATGGCAGCCGAGACGCTCACCTGCGAACGCCACGGATTGGTGCTGGCGCCGTTGGCCCAGGACGACGAGGACGAGCTGCGCCGCATCGTCGCCACTGCCGAGGTGAGCCGCTGGTGGGACGTGCAGCCAGCCGACTTCCCCTGGGACGAACCGGACTCGACGCGCATGACGATCCGCTTTGACGGCGCGGTTGCCGGCCTGATCCAGTTCTGGGAGGAGACCGAGCCCAAGTACCGCCACGCGACGATCGATCTGTTCCTCGACCCGGCGTTGCATGGCCGCGGGATCGGCACCGACGCGGTGCGGTGCCTCGTGCACCATCTGATCGAAGGCCGAGGTCATCACCGGATCACGATCGATCCCGCCGCCGACAACGCCGCGGCGATCCGCAGCTACGAAAAGGTCGGCTTTCGTCGCGTCGGCGTGATGCGCGCATACGAGCGCGACGTCGGCGGCGCCGGCTGGCACGACGGCCTGCTGATGGAGCTCACCGCCGACGGCTGACCGAGGCCGCCGGGGCCGCGACTACGCCAGGCGCGCCGGGGTTCGTGTCTCGATGAACGCGGCCTCCAGCTCGGTCGGCAGGCGCTCGAGATCGCGGCTCTGCACAAACCACGCCGCAAGCCTGCGGCGGATCGCCGTTACCGTGCCGGAATCCGTGGCGAGCACATTGGACAGCTCGCGCTTACGCCACGCCGTGCGCGGGGCGTAGCGCGTCCGGATCAGCTCGTAGCGCTCACCGAACACGCGCCGCCACAGGTCCTCGTCGCGCCGGCACAGCTCGTCGGTGAGCTGCGCCGCCCAGCGCTCGGCCGCCAGGCGAAGCATGCGAGCCCGAAGCCATTGCACGCCGTCGGCCGCGAGTGGCGCGCACGCCCGCGCAACGAGCAGCCGCGCGCCCGACTGCTCTGCCTCGTTCCAGCCCGGTGCGTCGGTGGTGAGGCCGAACCAGCTCCACAGCTCCTCGGCACCCGCATGGGCCCAGTGCTCGGCCTCCCCGACAACGGTGCCGACGAGCTCGCGAAACTCGGGCAGCTGCTCCATGAGTCCGCGCAGCTCCTCCACGTCGGCAGGCTCGTTCGCACGCTCCGCGCGCACAGCCGCGACGGCCGCGGCAGCGGCGACGAAGGCCTGATCGAGCATCGCCGGTGAGCGTGTCGTCTCGTACCGTGCCAGCGCAACGCGCAGGGCGGCTGCCCGTGTGGCGGCCTCGACGTCCCCGGCGGCGGCGGCGTCCTGGAGCCCCTCTTGCTCTGCCGCATCGTGCAAGCAGCAAAGGGTAACGTGAGGATCTTGCCGCGCAGGCCGTTCAGCAGGCGCTTCGTCATCGTCGACGTCGCGGTGGTGGCGATCGTCGCGGTCGCCATCGCGCTGCTCGCCACGATCGGCCTGGGCTCAGACCCACGGGTCCCGTCGACGGCCACACGACTCGCGGTGACGCAAACCACGTTCGGGCGTCCGATACCCGCCGGGTTCCTCGGCCTGTCGCTCGAGTACAACTCGATTGAGCAGTACGCCGGCACCGATCCGCAGGCGATCGATCCAGTGTTCGTGCAGCTGATCCGCAATCTGAACCCGGGACAGTCGCCCGTGCTGCGGATCGGCGGCGATACGACGGACTGGACGTGGTGGCCGGTCCCCGGCCTCAAGCAGCCGCCCGGGGTGACGTACACGCTGAACCCGCAGTGGATCAACGTGACCCGCGCGTTGACGCAGGGGCTGCGTGCGCGCCTGATCCTGGGGATCAATCTGGAGGCGGGCAACGTGGAACTGGCCCGGCTCGAGGCCAACGAGCTCGTGGACGGCCTCGGCCGCGGCTCGGTGCAGGCGCTCGAGCTCGGCAACGAGCCTGCCCTATACGCATCGTTTCCGTGGTATCGAACGGCGTCCGGTGTGAAGGTTCCGGGCCGCCCGCGCAGCTACGACGTGCCGGCGTACACGCGCGACTTCGACCAGTTCTCCGCCGCGCTGCCGTCGCTGCCGCTCGCCGGCCCGGCCCTGGGCGCGTCGAAGTGGATGCGAAACCTCGGTCAGTTCCTCTCGTCGCAGCACCGCCTGGGCACAGTGACGCTGCATAGATATCCGCTGCAGCTCTGTTACACGTCGACGAAATCGCTCACCCATCCGACGATCGGCCACCTGATGAACCCGGCCGCAACCACCGGCCTGGCCGACAGCTTCACGGGCGACGTCGAAAGCGCCCACGCCCACCGGCTCCCGCTGCGTGTTGACGAGATCAACAGCGTCTCGTGCGGCGCCGACCGCGCCGTGAGCTACACGTTCGCCTCGAGCCTGTGGGCGGTCGACGCCATGTTCGAGCTCGCACGAGTCGGAGTCGATGGCGTCAATCTCCACACGTTCCCTGGGGCCGGGTACGAGCCCTTCAAGCTGACGATGGCCGACGGTCACTGGCAGGCAGCCGTCTCGCCCGAGTACTACGGCCTGCTGATGTTCGCCGCCGCGGCGCCACCAGGCGCGCGGCTGCTGCGGATATCCGGACAACCGGGGGCGTCGGTGAAGGCGTGGGCGACCCGCGCGACCGACGGCACCCTCCACGTGGTCCTGATCAACAAAGGGCCGCAGATTCGGGTGTTCGCGCTGCGCCTGCCCGGTGCGCCGCGCAGTGCCACGCTCGAGCGCCTCCAGGGGGCCGGGCTTGCGTCCGCCAGCGGCGTGACGCTCGCCGGGCAGAGCTTCGGTGCACAGACCACGAGCGGGCGAATCGGAGGCTCGCCCCAGCGCAGCACCGTCACGCCGATCGGCGACCGTTATGTGGTCTCGCTGGCTGCCGACAGCGCGGCGATGCTGACGGCCCGCTGACGACGTCCAGCAGGCCTAGCCGAACGCCGTGTCGGTCCGCAGGCCGGCGCAGGCCGCGCGTTTGGCCGGCAGCGTGTGGATCGGGCGCACCTGCCAGCCGCCCAGGTGCGGCTTGACCAGCACGATCGGGTTGCCCTTGTCGATCGAGCGCCCGGGTCTAAAGCCGACGTTGCCGACATTCAGACCGACCTCCCAGGCCAAAATGCTCTGCCAGGCGACGGTCGTGACGGGCTGGCCGCAGGCGCGGATTCGCGCCGGACCGCCGAGTCGCTTGATCACCGCTTGCAGACGGTCGATCTGGACCGCCGCTTGGCGGCGCTTGACGATCTCGCTGTGGGCGCCTCGCGTTCGTTCGATCGCGGGCGGAATCAGGGAGCCGATCAGGATCGCTGCGATCGCGACGCCGCCGAGGCGGGCTGCGACCGACGTCGGCGAGCCGGCGGCGAGGACTCGGCCGAGGCCGGCTGCGGCGAGCACGACCAGCACCGCCTCGGCTTCGAACAGGTAGCGCGTGACCGCCGACCAGCCGTGCAGCGCGAATGCGATCTCGATCGCGAGCCAGGCGAACGCAAATCCCGCAAGCGTCGGCCAGACCTTGTCGCGGATCACCACGGCGAAGGCGATCGCCAGGGCGGCCGCGATCTGCATGGGCGGCTCGTACAGGCCAAGTAGACGGCGGGTGACTCCGACGATCTTGTTTCCGTGGATCACGTTGACCGAATCCAGAGCGAGGTCGCCGGGCCGTAGCCAGCTGTTGGCCGTCAGCGCCGACACCCCGAACCAGATCAGCGGGATCGACACGACCCCGGCGACCGCGAGCACCCGCATCCCGGGCACCCGCCACCACGCCCAGATCGCGTACCCCAGCGCAAACGGCCATGCCTCGGGCCGGCCAAACGAGGCGAGCAGGACCATCACGAAGGCGAGGCGATAACGCCCCGAGAGATGGAAGTCGATCGCCGCCAGGCAGATCGCGACGACCATCGGATCGGAGTTGGCGATCAGGATCTGATGCCAGTAGTCGGCGATTCCCAACACGCCAAGCCCGGCGAACGCCGCGGCGAGGATTGGCGCGTACGGGCGGTTGGGAGCGGGACCGGTCAGGCGGTAGGCGATCCGTCCTCCGAACAGCGCGCCCGCCAGCGCGCCGATCACAGCGGTCACGCTCCACAGCCACGTCTGAGCGCTCATCACCAACGCGTACGGCAGCGTGAACATGAACGTGAGCGGTTTCCAGGAAGGAGCTCCGTTGGTGTCGAGGTTCCAGTGCAGCGTCTGGCGGCCCCAGACCATCCATCCGTACGCGTCGTAGGCGGGCTTCATCCGCGTCAGCACGACGAACAGGACGCTCACCGCGACGAGGATCGCCGCGGCGATCAAGCCGCCCAGGAGCCTACGCCGCGATCGTTGTCTCGCGGCGGCGCGGGTGCTCGGCAGGGCCGGTGGCTCGGGCGCCTGCGGGGCGGTAACCGTTCTGTCTGGCACGGAACGCGACGAAGGTAACAAAGCGGTCGTCAGCCCGAGCTAAGGGGTACGTTGCCCGCGTGGAGGGCAACAGAGCTGCGATCGAACGCGCATGGCAGCGGATCCAGCCCTTGAAGCTCTATCCGCAGCCGGTCGACGTCTCCCGCGTGCGCCTGATCGTCGTCCCGTGGCTGTTTCGCGTTCCCTGGTTTCGGCGCTTTGACGGCTACACGATCTGGAGCACGATCCTCGTGCGCGATCGCGCCCATGCCGGCGACGACGATCTGGTCGCCCACGAGCTCGTCCACGTGTGGCAGGGACAGCACGAGTGGGTGCGGCTGTGGGCGTCCTATGTGCGGCCGTCGACGTTCTGGGGCGACCGCTCGGGCTACTGGGAGAATCCCTACGAGCTCGAGGCGCGCGACGCCGTGCGGCGCACGCGCGGGTGCCCCGAGTCGCGGCACTCGACGTTCCAGCCGAAGTAGACCTCGACGCTTGACACCTTGTCGCCCTCGAAGCTCATCACCTCGGTGTTGCGAAACCTCGACCCGTCTGCGCGCGTGCATTCGTAGGTGACGAGCACCTCATCGCCGCTCTCGACCAGCCGTACGTACTCGAACGCGGCGATCTGCTGCGCGTTGGGCCAGCAGCGCTCGAAGTAGCGCGCGCGGTCGATCCCGACGTCGGCGGGGCTGTAGAAGGTGAAGTCGGCGGTGAGGTGTCGCTCCAGCATCCCGCGGTCGCCGGTCTCGTAGGCCCGGTAGCACTCGCGGATGATCTGGAGACGGTCGGCGTTACCCATGGGTCAGTCAGCTGGCGATCCCTTGCGGGGCTCGAGGATCACGAGCGGGATCTCGCGCGCTGTCCGCTCCTGATAGCCGCGGTATCCCGAGTAGGTGGCCACCGCCTTGGGCCACAGGCGCTTGCGTTCCTCCGGGGTCGCGACCCGCGCGTGGACGGCGCGACGCGCGGCGCCGATCTGCACGGTCGTATCGGGGTTGGCGCGCAGATTGTGATACCAGGCTGGATTCTGCGGATGACCGCCCTTGGAGGCGACGAGCACGACGTCGGGAGCGTCGTCGACGTAGACGAGCGGGGTGGTCCGTTTGGTCCCGCTCTTGGCGCCGACGTGATCGAGCAAGAGCATTGGCGGAGCGCCCGGGAAGCGGTGGCCGACGACGCCGTTGGTCAAGCGGTAGACGTGGGCGTGCACTCCCATCAGCCGCCGCAGCAGTGGCCACGAGCGGTCGGCGAGCGACATGGCGTCCATGGGCCTAATCTTGCCCGATGGCCGACGCGGCGATGTTGAAGACCCCTGAGCTCGCCGACGTACTCGACGCGCGCAGACTGATCGCGCCCTACATCGACCCGACGCCGCTGCGCCGCTATCCGCTGCTCGACGAGTCGCTGGGAGCGGAGGCCTTTCTCAAGCACGAGAACCACCTCCCTACCGGAGCCTTCAAAGTACGGGGAGGGATCAACCTGGTCGGCCGGCTGGAGCCGGACCAGCGCACGTCCGGGGTCTGCGCGGCGTCGACCGGGAACCACGGACAGTCGGTTGCATACGCGGCGTGCTTGTTCGGCGTCGCCGCCACGATCTTCGTCCCGGTGGGAGCCAATCCGGTGAAGGTCGCCTCGATGCGATCGCTGGGCGCGGAGGTGGTCCAGCACGGAGCCGACTTCGACGAGGCGCGCGAGCGCTGTGCGGAGGTGGCCGCAGACACGGGTGCTCGCTACATCCATTCGGGCGACGAGCCGCTGCTGATCGCCGGGGTCGCGACCGCAACTCTGGAGATGCTCGAGCGCGAGCCGGACATCGAGACGATCATCGTGCCCGTCGGCGGCGGCAGCGGCGCGGCCGGCGCCTGCATCGCGGCCAAGGCGATTCGCGAAAGCATCGAGGTGATCGGCGTGCAGTCAGACGCCGCGCCCGCCGCCTACCGCGCGTGGCATGAACGCAGGCTGGTCGAGGACGAGATGCACACGTTCGCCGAGGGGCTGCAGACCCGGGTCGCGTTCGCCGTCCCGCAGCGGATCCTCGCCGAGCACCTCGATGACTTCGTACTCGTCAGCGATGACGAGCTGCGCGCCGCGACCCTGCGCCTGCTCGAGGTCACGCGCAATTTGATCGAGCCGGCGGGAGCCGCGCCGCTGGCGGCAGCCACCAAGCTGCAGGCGCGTTTCGCCGGCAGGAAGCTGGCCCTGGTGTGCAGCGGCGGGAACATCAGTCCCACGCAGCTGCGCGAGCTCCTGGACTGGGGCGCGAGGGTACGATCTCCCGCGGACTAGGGGTACGGTGGGCTTCTTCCGCAAGGGACAGAAGTCGGACGGCGAGCAGTCCGTGATCAACGGTGGGCTCGCGAAGCAGGGGGTCCGGACATCGCGAAAGCCTGACGGTTGACCGGCGTCGTGCGAGCGGGACCCGACCGGCTCGACGCGCTGGCATCGACGTTCGGGCGGGCGTTTGTCAGCGAGCCGATGATGCTATGGCCGATGGGGCTCGTAGGAGACGTCGGGGATCCGCTGACGCGCTGCTTCCGGTACTTCCTGGAAGCGGCGCTCGGACTTGGCGTGGTCTGGGAGGTGGGGGACGGCGACGGCGCAGCCGTGTGGGTCTCGCCGGCGCAGGCGCACGCGTGGGAAGCCGCCGACCCGTGGAACCAGGCGCGCATCGGCGTGCTGACCGACGATGGCGGGCGACGCTACGACGCGTTCTGGGATTGGGTCGAGTCGCGGACTCCCGACGAGCCGTTGTGGCTGCTCGACTCGATCGCGGTGGCCCCGGCCCGCCAGGGACAGGGGCTCGGCTCGGCACTCATCGCAACCGGGTGCAGCCAGGCGGCGGCGGCCGGTATGCCGGCATTTCTCTCGACGGGCACCCGCCGCAACGTCGAGATCTATGGGCGCTCCGGGTTTCGCGTCGTCGACGAGGCCGACGCCCCCGGCGGCGGCCCGCGCATCTGGTTCATGCGCCGGGATCCCGATCAAGTCGCGGAGGGCTTCGAATCGCGGGCCGATTCCGGCGCATAGCCGCCGCACGGCGGACTACGGACCACTTTGCGGCTAACCCTCAAGGGACTCATCCACCTGCCGATTACTTGACCAAATATTGGCCGCCCGGATGGCTGCCTACACATCAATCCAGGAGCACGGACGTGAAGGTCAAGGGGATTTCAATTTCGATGCGCGCCGCCGCCGCAGCGGCCACCGTGGCACTCGCGGCGGTACTTGCTCCGGCGAGCGCGCTCGCAGCAACTTCAAACGACCAGACGACGTTCAGCGTGACCGGTGGGTCACTGTCGTTCGCGACCGCGCCCGCACTGCCGACGTTGACGGCGATCACCCTGAACGGACAGGCGCAGACGACCAACACCACGATGACAAACTTCTCGGTGCTTGACGCGACCGGTTCGGGCGCCGGATGGAACGTGACGGTCAACGGCAACGCTGCCGGGGGCAAGAGCGCGGTCTTCAAGCAGTACTGCCCGAACGCCACCTGCGGGTCGGACTCCGGTCCCGGGTACATCAGCGGGGGCCAGACGCTTGCCGCCAACTCGTTGACTCTGTCCAGCACCGGCGCCAGCTTTTCTGGCCAGAACGGAACCACCGGTACAGCGCCGACGCTGCAATGCGCGAGCGCATGCAACGTCGACAGCGCGTCGGCGGTGAAGATCGCCTCGGCGGCCGCCGCCACCGGAATGGGAACTTGGGCGACCAGCGGTTGGGGTGGCTCGAGCCTCGCACTGTCGACGCCTTCGACGCTGAAGACGCTTCAGAGCAATGAGGTCTACAGGGTCGACCTGGTCTGGACGATCAACAGCGGACCGTAGGAACACGCGTAGGGGGAGCGACGCTCGGGTTCGCTCCCATGACAAACGAGGAATAGGTGCAACGCTCTTACCGTAACGAGGGCGCTCCGCGAGCAAGACGCGGACTGCCCACGCTCTTGGTATCGCTGGCAGCGATCTGCGGGATCGCCGCCCCGGCCGCATCCGCTCAGAGCCCGACCGTGATCGTCAAGGTCCACCAGCGCTCCGGCCTGGTGTCACCGTACTTCCAGCTCGGCGCGACGCGGGGCCACACCGTCAACGCCGGCTCACTGGAGATCGTGAACCCCGCGCCGCGCTCAGTCACCGTTCGCATCGACCCGGTCGACGCGATCACCACCGACACACTCGGCTCGGCCTACGGACAGACGAACTACGCTCTCAGTGGCGCTGCGACGTGGCTGCGAGTGGGGCGCCGCGTTGTCGTCCTTGCGCCGCACGCCAGCCGCACCGTGCCTGTGTCCGTGGCCGTACCGGCCACCGCGACACCGGGCGACTACCTGGGCGGCGTCGCCGTCGAGGCCCTCGGCCAGTCGCGGACCGAGCGTGTCGGTCGCGGCGTGACGATCGGCGAGACCGACCGCTACGCGATCGGCGTCGAGGTCAAGCTTCCGGGGGCCCGCCACCCCGCGGTGCATTTCACCGGCGCCGCAGTGAGCCGGGAGCCCGCCGGTCTGGTCTTCCACGTCGATGCCGGCAACACGGGCAACGTGATCCTGAAGAACGTTCACGGCTGGGTGCGCATCACCCGCGGCAACCGTTCCGTGGCCGCCGTGAAGATTGCGCCGGGCACGTTCGTCTCGGGCACCGCCATCAGCTATCCCGTCGCCGCCTTGCGCGAGCAGCCGACTCCCGGCACCAGCTACCGCGTCCGAGCGGCCCTGTTCTACACCGGCGCAGTGGCCAGGCTCGACACGAACGTCACGTTCAGCCATGCGGCCGCGGTCAAGCAGCAGAACTACGGCGGGCGCAAGCTGCCAAAGCCCACGTCGGTGTGGCGCTGGCTGCTGTTCGCGATCCTCCTGCTCGTCCTGCTCGCCTCGGCGCGGAAGGTACACCAGCGCCGCCGCCGGCTGCTCGATCGCCCGGAGGGAATGCGAGTGCTGGACGGCCTGCTCGGGCCGGACGGCGACCGCCCGGTCAGCATCGCCCTGATCACGGCAAATCGACGCCACAACGCCGTGATTGCGAAGGCCATCCGCCCGCAGCTGCGCAGAGGCGATCGTGTCTGCGACCTCGGTCGGGACGGGCTGCTGGTGATCTGCCGCGCCACTGAGCGTCCCACCGCGAACGCGCTCGCACGCGCGTTTGAACGGCAGTTCGTCAAGGACCCGCTGCTCGCCAGCGTGCCGATCGAGATCTCGCTCGCCACGGCCAATAAGGCGACGACCGCGGAGAAGCTCGTCAAACGCGTCAAGACTGGCCAGCGAAGCCACCGCGATTCGGCCGCCGCTCGGGCACCCCGGCGGCGCGCGGCGAGCAGGCTCAAGAGCTAGGAGCGGGCCGCATGTCGACAGCGGTGAGGATCGTCACGCGCTCCGGCATCCAGCGAGCGGCTGTTGGATGTGTCGTATTGATCGCCACCATGGCGATGACCGCGGGCGCTTCGCTGGCGACGACCGTTGCTTTCACCACTGCGCCTACGCTCCCGGCGCTCTCGGCCGTGACCCTCAACGGCCAGAGCCAGAACACGTTCAGCCTCTGGTCCAACGCCATGAAGATCACCAGCAGCGGCACGAACACCGGCTGGAACCTGACCGTCAACAGCGCCTCCGGCGGGGGCAAGAGCGCGGTGTTCAAGCAGTACTGCCCGAGCGCCACCTGCGGCAGCGACAGCGGGCCGGGATACGTCACAGGCGGGTTCACGCTTCCCGCTGACTCGCTGACGATGAACACCGGCGGGGCCGGCTGGACCACAGCGGGCACCAAGCCGGCATATCAATGCGGCACCAGCCCGTTCTGCCCGATCGACAACAGCACAGCGACCAAGGTGGTATCCGCTTCGACCAGCGTGGCGCTCGGCGCCTGGACCGGATCGGGTTCGACCGTGCTCACGCTCGCGACCCCGGCGAGCTTGCGCAAGCTGCAGACGGGCGAGGTCTACCGCGTCAACGTCGTGTGGACGCTCAGCAGCGGCCCGTGATTCTGTAAACATCGTCGGGTGATCGCGGCGATTTTGAGAGAGGCAGGCCTCGAGGACGTCTCGCAGGTCGTGTCGGGATACGAGTGGCTGTTTGCGCCACCGGGTTCGCGTCCGGCCGGCTGGGATCCGGACCGCGCCGCTGGGGCGGTGCGCCGCGCACTGGCGTCAGACGCCGCCGTCGTCCTGGTCGCGATGCTCGACGGCGAGCTCGTCGGACTATGCACCGCTTATGACGACATCGAATCCGTCCGCTTCGGCCGCCGCGTATGGGTCGAGGACCTCGCCGTGCACCCCGACCGGCGCTCGCTGGGCATCGGCAAGCAGCTGCTCGACGAGGCGAAGCGGTGGGCTCGCCGCCGGGGCGCCACGCACCTCGAGCTCGACTCCGCCGAGACCCGCGCGGACGCTCACCGCTTCTACGAGCGAGAACGGCCGGCTTCGCGGTCGGTCTGCTTCGGATACACGCTCAGCGAATCGTGAGCCCGAAGCCGCCGTCGACGCGCAGCACGGCGCCGGTCATGTAGGCCGCCGCCGGCGACAGCAGAAAGCACACGACTCCGGCCAGCTCATCGGGCGCGCCGAACCGCTGGAGCGGTATCTGCGCTACGACCGACCGCCGGACCGGCTCCGGCATGCCGAGCACCTTTGGCGTGGCGATGAACCCCGGCATCACGACGTTGCAGCGAATGCCGGCGCTGGCCCACTCCGCCGCGAGCGTCCGGGCCATCCCGATCAGGCCGGCCTTCGATGCTCCATAGGCGACCTGACCCGGGAGGCCCGTCTCGGCGGCCGCCGAGGAGATCACCACGACGCGGCCGTCGCCCGACGCCGCCAGCGCCTCGAACGCCGCCTGCACGAGATAGAACGCACCACTCAGATTGGTCTCGATGTCCTTGCGCCACTCGTCCTCGGAGAATCGCTCGGCGCGATGGATCGTGTCGACGATCCCCGCGTTTGCGACCACGGCATCGCAGCCGCCAAGAACCGCGATCGCATCGCTGACGCCTGCCCGCACGGCGCTCGAGTCGCGCACGTCGAAAGCAGCCGTGACGGTGGCGCCGGAGATCTCCTCCAGCGGGGCGCCCGCGACATCGCACGCCGCAACCGTGCAGCCGTCGTGCGCCAGCGCGTCGACCAGCGCCCTTCCGATTCCTCCCGCCGCCCCCGTGACGATCACGCGCCGGCCGGCGGGCGAGGTGCTAACCGACATCGCCGGCTCGCCTCAAGCCGTGGCGCTCCCAGTGGCGGTCGGGGATGTCCGCCGGGTCCTTGTACCAGTACCACGTGCACGGATCGCGGCCGAAGTCGTCAGGAGGATCGCTCGGGTACAGCGGATACCCGATCCACCGGATCGGGAGTGACTCGTTCATGAACGAGCAGTGCGTGCAGTACAGCGGAAACCCCTCGCGGCCGTAGCTCCAGTCGTGCGCGGATCGAGTCTTGCCGAGCGCGTTCTCACCCTCGTAACGCCCCATTCGCACGAGCCGCTGACCAGAGCCACACGGGTTCATCTCGAACGTGAACTTCTCGTCGTCCTCGGTGATCGTGAACGCCCCCGGGTGCGGACCGGTGCCGCTGCAGGAGTGCGCGCGCCAAGTCGCCGCCAGCGCCAGCACGATCTGCCGGCGATCGCGCTCGGCGATCGCCTCGACATCGCGCCGCCAGCCGCGGCCCTGGCCCGTCGTCCACGCGTCGGCGACACCTTCGTCCCCAAGGCGATCCTGTACGAATGAGATCAGCCCGCCGATGCCCTCGGCCATCAGGTCGTGGAGATAGCGCCACTCGTGCTTCATCTCCTCGCACAGTGCGCGGGCCGCGTCGATGTCGCCACGGTCCAGTGCCTCGATCGCTCGATCCATCGTCGGGCGCGACATCTCCTCGAGTTCCTCTTCTGAGAACCACCGCTCGGCCATCCGCTCCTCCAGTCGCCTCGGGTAAGCGGACCGATCCTAAGCGCTGTCCTCGACGGCGATGAATTTCGGCGCCGCCCTCGGTCTCAACGTTCGTGTGCAGCCGCTTTACACAGGGGTCGACGCTGGCCGTGAGCCGCCTTAGGATCTGACAGTGGCGATCGTCTGCGTCCACGGCCCCCTCAGGAAGCTCGCCGGTGGTGCCGCCGAGCATCCGCTCGATGGAGCGACGATTGGCGACCTGTTGCGCGCTCTGGAACAAGATCACCCGGCGCTGTCGGGCTGGGTTCTTGATGAGCGAGGCCTGATTCGGCGGCACATCAACGTCTATGTCAACGGCGAGCTCGGCGGCAAGGACACGGCCGTGGCCAATCGCGATCGGGTCGAGGTGCTGCCGGCGATTTCGGGAGGGTAGTGCGGTGACGGAGCTGATCCTGGGAACGAAGAAGGGCCTGTTCGTGGTCGACGGCAGCCCCGAGTCGGGGTTTGACGTGACCACCCGTGCGTTTGCCGGCGAGCCGGTCGACTACGCGAGACGCGACCCGCGCACGGGTCGCTTGTTTGCGACGGTCAGCTCGCCTTTCTACGGACCGAAGATCTGGTACGCCGATAACCCGGCCGGCGAATGGACCCAGGCAGACGGGGTTGCGTTGCCAGAGGGCGGCGACGCGGCGCTGGAGCGCATCTGGGTGATCACGCCAGGCCAGGCGGACGGGCTTCTGTACGCCGGCGGCGATCCCGGCGTGCTGTTTGAGAGCCACGACGATGGCGCGACCTGGAACCTGAACGAGGCGTTGTGGAACCACCCGACACGCGGCTCGTGGCAGCCCGGCGGCGGAGGTCTGTGCCTGCACTCGATCGTCCCCTGGCCCGGCGATCCCGAGCGGCTCCTGGTCGCGGTTTCGGCCGCGGGCGTATGGCTGACCGACGACGCCGGTCGATCGTGGCGTCAGGGCAACCGGGGACTGGTGGCGCGCTACCTGCCCGAGGAGACTCGCGAGACCGCGACGAACCTGTGCGTCCATCACATCGAACGGTCTCCGAGCCGGCCAGAGCGGTTGTTCATGCAGTTCCACGGCGGGGTGTATCGCTCAGACGATGCCGGCGAAAGCTGGTCTGAGATCGGCAGCGGCCTCGTGTCGGACTTCGGATTCCCGCTCACCGTCGACCCCGAGGATCCCGACAGTGCGTACGTGATCCCCTTGCGCGCCGATGTGGACCGGGTGACCCCGGAAGGCCACGTATGCGTGTTCGAGACTCGCGACGCGGGCTCCAGTTGGACCGGGCGCGCGACCGGACTGCCGCAGAGGCACGCCTACCTCACGATCCTGCGCCTGGCGTTTGACCGGGCGGGCAGCGGTTCAGACCTAGAGCTTTACTTCGGGTCGACGTCGGGTGAGGTGTTCGGAACCGCCGACGCCGGGTCGACGTGGTCGAGCATCATCTCGCAGCTTCCGCCGGTTTACTCGCTGACGGCAACGAACTGACCCGGCACGCGACGCTGTCGATCACCCGACCACGGGTAGGGTGCGCTCCTCCTGCATCTCGCTGAGCACCTCCTGCATCTCGCTCGTGATCTCGTCGTACACATCCCCGTGCGCGGGATCAGGACCAAAGCGCTTGGCGAGGTCGATCGGCGGCAGCACCTCGATCGTGATCTTCGCCGGCAGCGGGATGCGCGTCGGCAAGTCCAGCACGCTCACGCCGAACGGAGGCGCGAGCGCGACGGGCAGCACCTTGATCCGAGTGAGGTCCGCCCAACCTGTCAGCCGGGCGGCTCGCTCACCGCGCGTCAGAAACAGGGCGGTCTCCTGTCCTCCGATCGCGACCACCGGCACGATCGGGACCTCTCGCTCGAGCGCGAGCTTGATGAAGCCCTTGCGGCCGCCGAAGTCCACGCGGTCGGAGTGCCAGCTCGGGCGAAACGTCTCGTAGTCACCGCCCGGATAGACGAGAACCGGCGCACCCTTGTCAAATGCTCTGTGCGCATTGTCATGGGACGCCGCCACGGTTCCCCAGCGGCTGAGCCCGGTAGCCGGGATGCGCGCAGCGACGTCATGGGCGAGCTGATGAAAGCGGCGTTGCGGGCCGAAGTGCGAGTAGAACTCGGTTGCGAACACGAACGTGTCTGCGATCAGGGTGCCGCCGGAGTGGTTACCCACCAGCAGCACCGGGCCAGATGGCGGGATGTTGTCCATGCCGCGAACCTCGCCGCGGAAGTAGGTGCCCAGCGCCGCGCGCCAGATCGGCAGCACTCGTCGGATGTACTCGGGATCCCACGCGTCGATGTCGTTGCCGTCGAATGTGCGGCGCGGATGCGTCCAGTCTTCGACGGCCATCTCGCCCCAGGCGACGGCGCCGTCGACGGCCGTCAGCGCGGCGCCCAGTGCAGATCTCAGCAATGACATCAGCCTGCCCGAGACGTACCCCCGGACGGCCTGGAGAAAACGAACCGGGTGTCAGCCGCCCGTGTCGAGCAGGCGATCGCTGGCCTCGTCGGGCTCGCCGTCGAAGTACCGATCGAGCACCTCGGTGTACAGCGGGTTATCGGGATCGGCCCTGTGAAACAGCGTCATCGACGACCGCAGCTTCATCGCGTCGATGCCGCCGAAGATGTCCCGTGCGCTTGCTCCCGTGCGCTCTAGCAGAGCCCGCGCAGACTCCTCCAACCGTGGTCCGAGAACCGGGTGCTCAACGTACGCCCGGGCCTCCGCGAGCGAGGAGATCGCGTATCGCCGAGAGGTTGGGCTCTGACCCAGGCCGGCGACCTGGGGAAATATGAACCACATCCAGTGACTGCGCTTGCGCCCATCACGCAACTCGCGCAATGCTGAGTCGTACGTGCCGTCCTCGTCCTGAGCATCCACGAAGCGCTGGAGCCGATGTGAGTCCTGCATATCGGCGCCGGCCACTCCGGCTCAGTGCTCGGGGTCGTCGTTGTGCAGCTTTCCGGTCTCCTCGAGGCGCATCTTCAGATAGTCGGTCTGCTGCTGGAGCTTGCGGTCGCGCTCGGCGATGCGCTCCTGCTCCTCTTTGCGGCGTTGCGCCTCCGCGGCCAGCTTTTCGCGCCGGATCCGCTCCTCCCGCCGCTGTTTGAATTGGTCATAGCGAGTCACGGCCGACTGTCTCACTCTTCGAGTAGCACGGTGTCCTCATGCGAGTACGCGGGGGCGCAACAGCACAGGAGCACGAGTGGCTCGTCGCGGTCGGCCCAAAGCTTATGCACAACACCGGGCGGGATCACGACGCAGTCGCCCGCACGCACGGGTCGCTCCGCGTCGCCGAGGCGCATCCGCCCGCTGCCGTCCGTGATCAGGTAGATCTCCTCCGAGCGGCGATGGAGATGTGCGATCGTCGCGCCTCCGGGCGGCACGGTCGCTTCGGCGAGGCTCTGGTTGAGGGAGTTCCCGGAGGGAATGCCGGCGAGCTCACGGATCGACGAGCCGTCCGCGGTGATGAATGACGCTCGGTCCTCGCGCCGCACGATCTCCATCTGCGCTACCAGTGCACGCCGCGCGTGACCTCGGCAAACGCCCGCGCCCGCGGCGACACTTCTTGTGGCTTTCCGTCCTTCTCGCCGCGCGCCGCGGCCGAGTCGTCGAACAGCTGAAAGCCCTGGTTTCGGACCCGGTCCATGATCGCCGGGCTCATCGCGTCGGCGAACGCTGCGAGCTGGCCGAACGGAGGGCTGACCCGCCTCGGCCGGTGAATGATCGCCTCGCACAGGACGTCGGCCGCCTGATCTGGGGTGAGTACCGGGAACCGCTGGTAGATCGTCGTCGCCTCGATCATCGGCGTCCGGACGAGCGACATGTGCACGGTGCTGAAGCGCACGTTGTCGGAGTGAGTCTCCGCCTGCCAAGCGTCGCACAGGATGTCCAGTGCCGCCTTGGAGGCGATGTAGGCGCCGAACCGCGGCACGCGCGTCAGCACGCCGATCGAGGAGACGTTGATCACCGTGCCGAACTCGCGCTCGCGCATGCCGGGCAGCAGCGAGAGCATCAACCGCACCGGGGCGAAGTAGTTGAGCTGCATGGTGCGCTGGTAGTCGTGCATCCGGTCGTAGGACAGCGTCAGCGACCGGCGGATCGACTTGCCCGCGTTGTTGACCAGGATGTCGACCCGGCCGAGATCGGCAAGGACCTGGCCGGCCATCGCCTCAATCGCGTCGAGGTCGGTCAGGTCGCACGGATACACATGAGCCTCGCCGCCCGCCTTCTTGACGGCGACGGCCGTCTCGTTGAGCTTTTCGCGGCCACGCGCGACGAGCACGACCTCCCCTCCGGCTTCGCCGATGCGCCTGGCCGTCACCGCGCCAATGCCCGACGATGCCCCGGTGATCAGCACGATGCGATCACGAACAGCGTCCTCAAGCGACCCGCCGCGGATGGCGTCGAGCAGGTTGAGCCCGTACAACGGCGCGTTTCGGGTCATCGAACTGGGGCGGTTCAGCGCGTGCGAAACGGCGCCGACGGGCTTGCCAATCAGATCCAAAGCGGTCTTCGCGGGGTTCATCGTGATTGCCTCCTGCCTCGTTTCGCTTCGTCGGCGGTTTGCGCCCGCTCCTGCACGAAGCCTACGTCAGCGTCAGGGAGGCCGAGGAGATCGTTATCAGCGCGCGCCGACGCGTCGCAGCCGATTCGCGAGCTCGGCCGCCTGTCCGGCGGGCAGTCGCACCTGGTCGGTGAAGGGAATCGGAGCTGCGTTCAGGACTGCCTGGCGGACGGCCTCGAGGGTGGCGGTGTCGTCCTCGTCATCGGGCGTTCCCGGGCTCGAGCCGGCGATCGCGTCGACGAGCTTCAACGCGTCGACGCAGTCGACGCGCACCTGGTCGCGCATCAGCGGCATCCGCGGCGCGGTCTCGAGGATGCGTATCAGGCGCGCTGTCGGAGGCTCCGACGGCATGTTTGAGCACGTCGACATCGAGCCCCAGGGGCGTTAGCGAAACGGCGTCTCGCCGTCAGATGGCCGAAGCTGGGCGTGCGAGTTCGTTGATCTGACGGACGACGGCAGCGATGTCGACGGGCGCGGTCGTGTCTACGACGATGGCCGGGGCAATCCCCGTCGGACGGGTGTTCTGGTCATTCCACAGTTCGTCCGGCTGCCGGTCCGCGTCCAGGTGCCCCGCGTGGCGGGTCGGGCTGCGGGCGGAGTATCGCGCGACCGCGACCGAGCGGGGACAGCGACAGTGGACCTCGACCAGCGGCCCCGGGAGCGCCCTCAGCTGCGCGAACGCGTACGGAAAGAACGTGCTGTCGAGCACCGCGCCCGCCTGCGATGACGCGGCGACGTTGAGCATCGCCAGCACGGCCGCACGGCCGAGGGTTCGGCTCTCCTCGACGCTGACGGGATACCCGAGCACGTCCATCAGCGCCTCCTTGATCGCGTCCTTGGCGATTAGCGGAAGGCGCAGCCGGTCGGCGATCGGGCGAGACAGCGTGCTCTTGCCGGAGCCCGGAGGCCCGGAGACCCGGAGACCATGACGAGCATCGCCTCAAGGTCTACCGGTCGCTGGTTCGCGACGAGGACCTCAGTGCGTCGTGAGCGCGTGTCCGAAGATCGCCGTCAATACGTGCGGCGCCACGAAGACCTCCCACAGGCCCGTCAGGAGCAGCATCGGAACTGCGACCCCGACGGTCACGAACGTCGCCGCGAGCAGGCGATCCCATTCCTTGCGTCGGCTGGCCACCATCCATGCCGACAGGGGCAGGAACAGCGCGACCAGCTCAGGCAGGGCGTGCGGCAGCAGTCCGAGGAGCAGCAGTGTGGTCGAGACATGAGCGGAGGCCGAGACGTGGGCGAGTGCGGTTCCCAGTGCGTACGTCTGCCAGCTCAGCGAGAAGGTGATCGCGCACATCACGAAGCCGATCGCGATTGGCTTGCCGCGCTCGTGCAGGACGCGAACGAATCCGGTGTGCTGCTCGGCCTGAAGCGGGAGCGAGCTTCCGGCGATGAAGCCCGCGACGCAAGCCATCGCGTGCAGCGCCAGCACCAGCAGGTTGTGTCCCACGATTCGGGCGAGGTCCGCTGGGCCGCCGACCACGAACGGGGGCCGAGTCAGCGACACCGGGCCATGTGTCCCGGACTTGACCACGGCCACGATCCAGATCGTCAACAGCAGCAGGCTTGCGACGGCCAGACTGCCCGCAAACCAGGGTCGGAGCACGATCGACGGCCGCGCGCGCCACGAGGCCAGCGCGCCTCGCGTGCTCCGAACACCATGAACCAACGCGTATGCCGAGGCATCCACGCCATACGGATCGACGGCTGCACTGCTTCTGTTGAGATCCGGCGTCGGCCGGTCAACGGAATGCGGGTTGTGCGAGTGCAGTCTGGCCGTCACAGTGTCGGGCGTGGTCGATTACGTGTACGTCGAGTCGCGCGGAGCGCATGGCCATCATGCCGTCGGCAGCTTCGACGCGTTCGTCGAAAAGCATCGAGAGATCTGGATAGGCAGTGACTGCTCCGGCATGATCCGCGAGACGAGTGGTCCGGTCAGCTTCTTCACGCCCGACGGCGAAGCGCGTTGGCGAGCGGCCGGCAGCCCCGATCTGGAGGGTTCGGGACTCGATCTGTTCGCACCCGGGTGCATCGGTGCGCCGCGGTCGGAGCTCGCCCAGCTTCCACTGGATCCCACGCGTCTGGCCGGCGAGCTGTCGCGGCGGGTACCGCTGACTCTCCGTCGCGTGTACAACCTGCTGGGCGAGTCGTTGGTTGATCGGGCGCTGTGCCAGGCGTTCTATGACGTCGCGTTGCGCTTGGACGGCGTCGAGGTCCTCGGCGAGACGACCGACCAGACTGGTCGCGTTGGGCTTGGCCTCGCGCGCGTGGAGCGTGGCGAGCGCGTCGAAGTGATTTTCGACAGCGACGCAAGCGAGTTACTGGCCTACCAGCTGTTTTTGACGGACGCCTCGCACGGATACGCCCCAGTGGGCACGTTGGTGTCGTGGGCCGCGTTCATCCACCGCGAGTTGGTCGAGTCGCTTCCGACGGGCACGCCACCGGTCCCAGGCCCGCCGTGTTCGCCCGCCGGCGGGGGCCGAGGCACCCTGATCGAGCGGGGTTTCCTCCTCGGTACCGGCTACTTCGAGGAGCTCGAGCCGCAGCTCGAGGAGTGGCGGGCTGCCGGCGTCATCACCGCCGCCCAGTACCGCGCCGTCAGGGACCGCGATCTGCCTGCCAGTTAGAAGCCGGCGCGAGCGTCCCTAGCTCGGCTCGCGCGCCGCGCCCTCGGCCGACGTGAGGGTCGCGATCCGCGAGGCCAGCATCCACTGGTTGCCGAACGGATCGCCGAGGCGCCCGCCGCGCTCGCCGTAGAACTGATCCGCAAGGGGGTAGATGACCTCGGCGCCGGCGCGGACGGCGCGGTCCCACGCGGCGTCGACGTCGGGCCAGTACGTGCACAGCAGCGCGTTGAACTCATCGTCCTGGGCGTCCTTGACCATCACCACGGAGTCGCCGATCAGCAGCTCCGCGTGGACGAGCGTCCCGTCGGGCATGTGGTAGCGCTCGCCCAGCTCCGTGGCGCCGAACGCCGCCTTGTAGAAATCGATTCCGGCCGCGGCGTCGCTGAGCGCCAGGCGCGGAGTGACCGTGTGCAGGTGCTCGGGTACCGGGCTGACCGCGCGTTCGCGTTCAGCCAGGCCGTGCTCCTGGTAGATCCCAATGACGTTGCCCCCCGGATCGCGGACGTGCGCCACGCGCTCGCCAGGCTCGGCATCCTCGTTGAGCACCTCGCCGCCGGCCGAGCGGACATTTTCGAGCGCCGCGTCGAGGTCGGCGACCATGATGTGGACCATGATCCCGGGCTCGGCCGAGGGCGGCCTCCCGGTGACCCACGAGCCGCTCACCTCCTTGACCGCGTCGTCGAATGCGATCGCGCCGTCGCCCCGGGTCCGCAGCTCCCAGCCGAACGCATCGCTGTAGAAGCGCGAGGACCGTTCGACATCGGTTGCGGGGATCTCGAGGTAGCAGATCTTGCCTGTTGCGAGTGTGGGAGTTCCGTGTGCCATGCGGATTAATATACATGTAAATCAAATGCCTGCAACCTCATCAAGCGACGATTCGCCGGCACCGGCAAACCGGCCGCGCGGTCGCCCGCCGACGATCGCTCGCGAGGACGTTCTCGACACCGCCATCCGCCTGCTCGACGCTGAAGGCGTGGAGGCGCTGACGATGCGGCGGCTCGCAGGAGAGCTCGGCGTCTCGCCGATGGCCCCCTATCGGCACGTCGGCAGCAAGGACGAGTTGTTGATGGTGCTGGTCGACCGCCTCGCGGGCCGCCTCGTCTACCCCTCACGCCCGCGCGACCCGAAGGGGGCGATCCTCGTGTTGTGGTCGACGATCTACGACAGCCTCGCGGAGCATCCCTGGGTCCCGGAAGTGCTCGCGCGCCGGCGGATGATGGCGCCGTCGGTGCTCGGCGCGATCGAGGAGATCCACGCTGCGCTGCGAGACGCGGGACTGTCGATCGATGCCGCGGTGCGGGCGTACCGCCTGATGTGGAACTTCACCCTCGGCTCGCTGCTCGTCCGCGCCGGCGCGAGCGCCGAAGCGCCGAACCAGCAGCGGGAGCTTCGTGGTGCTCCTGACCCTGAGCGCTACCCGATGCTCGCCGCGGCAGCCGCGGCGTGGT
>DASYFZ010000531.1:0-8381 GCA_036000295.1 Solirubrobacteraceae bacterium | reverse complement strand
ATTCGCGCCGCCGACAGCGCCAAGGACGCTGGCAAGACTGCGGCGGGCAGCGCTCAGGAGGTCGGCGAAACCGCGGCCAGTGGCGCTCAGGGAGCCGCTGGCGCGGCGACTGGCCAGGCCGCGACTGCACAAGCGGCGACGGAGATCGCGGAGGGCGCCATGGAGGCCACCCGGAACGTGGCCACGACCGCGCTGGACGCGGCCAAGGACACCCTGGCCAACAGCAAGCGAGAGGGTCAGGAGGGACTGTTCCGCCAGGTATTCCTGGCCGCCCGAGAGGCTGCCGGCGAAGTGCTCGAGCGGGAGGCGAGGTCAGCAGCCCGGCAGGCTGCCGAGGTGCTTGCCGCGCGTGCCCCCGAGATTGCGCGCGAGCAACTCGCGAAGCGAGGCGGAACCAACGCGGCGGGCCGGGCAGCCGTCGAGTATGGGCGCGCCAAGCTCCAGGGAGCTGGCGGCACCAAGGCCCTCACCGCGGCGGCCGTCGGCGCCGCTAAGGAGTCGGCTGGTGGACTGAAAACGAAGGTCACCGATGCCCTGACCGGAGAGAAGGGCGAAGACGCCGAGGGCGGCACGAGCCGCCTGCCGGTCGAGGTCTCGCTTGACATCGGGGCGCCGCGACAGGTTGTCTGGGATGAATGGACGCAGTTTGAGAACTCGCCGGAGTCGCTCCATCGGATTCAGTGGACCGAGGATGGAGCGTTCAAGGTCAGCTCCAAGGTCTGGGGGTCGACAAAGGAGGAAGAGGTCGAGATCACCGAGCAGATCGCCGAGGAGCGGCTGGCGTGGCGGGCCTACGGCGCTATCCCCTATCGGGGGGTTGTGACCTTCCACTCGTTGGACGAGAACCTGACGCGGCTACTGGTGACCCTCGAGTTCGAGCCCCAGGGATTGCTCGCGCGGCTCGGCGCCGGAGCTCGCTCGATCGACCGAGGCGTCGAAGCGGACGTCAAGCGGTTCAAGGCTGATCTCGAGACGCGTGTCGATGACGACGGCAGCGCTCGACTCGAGGAGGGCGACGAGGACGAGCAGGTCGTCGACGAAGAGCCTGAGATGGACCTGGAAGCGGTCGGCGACCTCGACGAAGATGCCGAGCTGGACGAGGACTTGCCCGACGCCGAGTACGATGACGTCGATGAGCCGGAGGACGAAGCGGACTCAGAGCCCGAGGAAGAGGAGGAGCCTACTCCGCGTCGTCGAGCGTCGCGGGCTTCCGCTGGGACCCGCGGCCACACCCCCGCGCAGTCGAAGCGGGGGTCGTCCTCGGGAGGCGGCCGAGGCAGGAGCGCGTCGTCCTCGTCGAAGTCCACCGGCAGCCGGGGCGCCTCCTCAGGCCGCGCGACCGCAAACTCTCGCAAGTCGTCGTCCGCCAGGTCTTCTGGGCGTAAGAGCGACTCCGCTTCCTCGCGGTCGCAGTCGCGCAGCAGCGGCTCGCGTCCGCGGGCAGCGTCAAGGAAGAGTTAGCCAGTGAACATTCGCGTCAGTCCACAGAAGGCGAGGACCCCATGTCGGTGACGGCCAGCCAACAACGCGGATACCTCCAGCGGTCGCCGAGCCCTAGCGGCCTGTATGACGTGCTGGACCTGATCCTCGACAAGGGATTGGTGATCGACGTCTACGTGCGCGTATCGCTGATTGGAATCGAGATCCTCACGATCGACGCACGCATCGTGATCGCCAGCGTGGACACGTACCTCCGCTTTGCGGAGGCAGTGAACCGGCTGGATCTGACCGAGCAGAGTCGTGATCTCCCAGAGCTTGTCGAGGATCTGACGTCCGGCGCCGCTCGCGGAAAGGGTCGGGGGGTACTTCAGGGCGCAAAGGAGGCTCTGGTTGGCGGCGACGATAAGGAGAAGCCGCGGCCCGCGCGTCGTCGCCGGACATCCAGTGATGATGAGTGATGGTGAAGGAACCGTAGATGTCAACGCTCGAGACGTATGTGTATGGAGTGCTGCACGTCGACACGGCAAAGGTCGTGGCCACGAGCGGCGTCGGCCCGCTCATGGGGCCGTTACGGAGGGTGACTCACGGGTCGCTGTGCGCACTCGTCAGTGACGTGCCGGCTGGCGAACTGACGGCGACCCGGGAGGACCTATTCCGACACACGGAGATCCTGCAGTCGTTGATGCATGGCACCACGATCCTGCCGATGCGGTTCGGCACGATAATGCCCGACGACGAGACCGTGGCCTCCCGCTTGCTCGAGGCCCGAGAGGACGAACTCGAACAATTACTCGAGGAGCTGGACGGCAGAGTCGAGCTGACCCTCCGGGCGGTGTACCACGAATCGATCCTCGGTGAGGTTGTGGCAGAAACTCCTGAGATCGCACACCTTAACGAGCGAGTACGGGAGCAGTCGCCGGAAGCGGGATACTATGAGCGGATCCGGCTCGGCGAGCTGGTGGCGACCTCGTTGCAGGCCAAACGCGAGCGGGATGCCGGGGCGATCATTGATCATCTGCAGCCACATGCGGTCGACATGATGATCGGGGCGCCGCAACACGAGCGCGCGGTGCTCAATGCGGCTTTTCTGGTCGATGAACGTCGGATCGAGCGCTTTGATGCCGCCGCCGATGCCATCGCTCGCAGCCAGGCCGAGCGAATGCGATTTCGCTACACGGGTCCGGTTCCACCGTTCAGCTTCGTCGAGCTCGAGGGGAGCACCGCGTGGGGTTGATCACGGGACTGCTGACGCTTCCACTCGCGCCTGTCCGGGGGACCGCCTGGCTCGCCCAGCAGATCGCCGAAGAGGCCGACCGTGAACTGTTCGACGAGGACAGGATCCGAAGAGAGCTTATGGAGCTGGATCTTCGCGCAGACGAAGAGGGACTGTCCGATGAGGAGCGCGCACACTTGGAAGACGATTTGCTGGCCCGGCTTGACGTGGCTCGCCGCCGGCGCGCCGAAACGTTCGAGCAGGGTTTCTGATGCCTGAGGCCCCTCGCCGGCGCGCAGCGGCCCGGGGTGAGGCGCGACGGCCGGCCTCGCGTCCCAGTCGGGCTGAGTCCTCGGAACGCCACACGGCTGG
Source organism: Solirubrobacteraceae bacterium (assembly GCA_036000295.1). Lineage (GTDB taxonomy): Bacteria > Actinomycetota > Thermoleophilia > Solirubrobacterales > Solirubrobacteraceae > Palsa-465. The sequence goes on along the minus strand of DASYFZ010000531.1, from coordinate 5,356 downwards.
CGCCGAGGATCGGGACGACGCCGCGCGGTCGGACCGCCATAGCGAGTCCATTTCCGACCGTGCAGTGCCAGTGAGGCAGCTGGTGGCCTCGGCGCGCGGGCAGCTCGAGGAAATGATCGGCCGTCCGGTAAGTGCCGTGCTCGGCTTCGAGCCCAACGAGAACGGCTGGCAGATCACTCTAGAGGTGGTCGAACTCGAGCGGATCCCCGACACCACGAGCATCCTCGGCTGCTACCGCGCCTACCTCGACGAGGATGGCGAGCTGACCGAATATCGGCGCATTCGCCGTTACAACCGCAGCCAGCCCGACGAGGATCACTGATGGCTGATCTCGAGCATCGCCCCGGTCGTCCCGTAGGCATCCCGCCGGCCCCGCAGCCGGGCAATCTCGCAGACATTCTCGAGCGGGTGCTCGACAAGGGGATCGTGATCGCCGGTGACATCCAGATCAACCTCCTTGATATCGAGCTTTTGACGATCAAACTCCGCCTCCTCGTCGCTTCGGTCGACAAGGCAAAGGAGATGGGCATCGACTGGTGGGAAAGCGATCCGGCGCTATCGGGGCGGGCACACAAGCTGCAACAGGAGAATGAGAACCTGCGGGCGAGACTCGACCGTCTGGAGGAGCGCGCTGGCCTTCCGCCGGCGCGGGAGGCCGATGGATCCGACTCCTGAAGATCTCCCCGAGGGCATCGCCCGGGCGCTGGACGAGCTGGCCGACGAGGACGCCGCAGACGTGCTGGCCGCGGCGCGCTCCGGGGCGAGAGCGCAGGCGCAAGCGGTGCTCGAGCGCGCTCTCGTCAACAGACTGCTAGTCCGGGCTTGCGGTGGCGAGCGCCCGGAGCAGCAACAGCAACGCGCCCACGGTCTCCGTCTGGACGACGGTCGGCTGCAACTGGACGAGGGCGGCGGCGAGGCTCTGTATCTATATGGGGTTGTTTCCGCCGACGAACTCCCGTCGACGACGATCGCGGGGGTCTTTCCAGGCGGCCCGCTCGAGACGGTCGTCTGCGATGGCCTCGCCGCAGTGATCAGCCGGGTCCCGCTTTCTGAGTTTGGAGACGAGCACCTCAAGGAGAACCTCGAACGGTTGGCCTGGCTTGAGCGGACCGCTCGCGGGCACGAGGCCGTTATCGAAGTCGTTCGGACTCAGTCCACGATGATCCCGATGAGGCTGTGCACGCTGTTTCGGAGCCAAGAGGCGATCTCCGAGATGCTCTCGCGAGAACGAGAGCCCCTCATGGAGGCGCTGGAGCGTCTGGCAGGCCGCAGCGAATGGGGCGTCAAGGCGTTGGCCGACCTCGCGCGGATACAGCTATCGCTCCCGCGTGCCCGTGAGACGCAGGCCAATCAGGGGGATGTGGCTGCGGGGCGAAGCTACCTGCAGGACCGGCAGGCGGAGCGTCGCGTAGCGCGCGAGGTCGACGCATGGGTGCGCGGAGCCGTGCTTGAGGTTCATGACACGCTTACCGCCGCGGCCGGCACAGGGCTGCGAAACCCTGTGCAACCGCGAGAACTCTCGGGCTCCGAAGATGAGATGGTCCTCAACGGCGTCTATCTCGTTCGCGAACTTCAGCTGGACGAGTTTCGCAACTGTTTCGATGACCTCAATCAACGATATGCCTCAACTGGCCTGAGACTTGAGCTAACCGGACCGTGGCCACCGTATAACTTCGTGTCGACGTCGGCGACCCGATGACGCACCGGAGTCCTCGGGGCGAGGTGGCTCAGAGAGCCGTCGTTGTCTCGGATCGATGACTATCCACTCAGAACTCGAGCCGAGCGACGATTTCGGTCGCCAGATCACCCTGCTCGAACTCATCGATCGCCTTGTCGGTAAGGGCGTCGTGCTTCACGGAGACATCACCCTGGCGGTCGCGGACATCGATCTGATCTACGTCGGCCTGAGAGCACTGATCTCATCGGTGTCAACCCTGGAGGAGCAGGAGACCGCGAGCCGATGATCTGGGTGTATGCGTTGACCGATCGTCCCACCGCGGTGCTGCCGGACGTAACGGGGCATGACTCGCGTCGGCTAGAGCAGACCTGCACCTCAGAGTTTGCTGGTGTTTGGTCGAATTGGTCCTGCCAGCAAGCCCCCCGTCCAACAGCAGACGATCTGTGGTGCCAAGAGGCCGTGGTGGAGGCCCTGATGACTGATCGGACCGTGCTGCCCATGCGCTTCGCCACCGTGCTCGCCGACGCGGACGAGCTCGCGACCGCCATGACGAGTCGCAGCGACTCGCTCCGAACCGCTTTAGATCGCGTTCGAGGGTGCGTCGAAATGGGAGTGCGAGCGAGATTCGAGCCGTCAACCAGCTCGAGCGGCTGTGGGCGCCTGTCCGGTACGGACTACCTACTGGGCCGCGCTGCCGAGCGCGGGCGTGCGGACGCTATCGCAGCAACAGTTCACCAACGCCTGGCGGCGGCCTCGACCGGGGCAGACAAAGCCGTGCGACGCGGAATCATGCCTGTACTGGTCGGAGCGTATCTCGTGCCGGAGCCCCAACTCGACCGCTTCAGAACCACGGTCCGCGAGCTGGCCGCCGATAACCCGGACCTGTCGATCGCGTGCACCGGACCGTGGCCCCCGTATTCGTTCGCGGAGCCGGGAGGACTTGAGCCATGAGCAGCGCGCGTCGGTCGAAGCTCGTGCACGGTGGGCATCAACCCATCGAGCTGTTTGGCGATGAACTGGAGCGGCTGCGCAGCGGTCTGCCCACCCGCATCAACGCTGATCCCGAGAACGCCGAACGAGGCCTCGCGCAGCTGGTGCTCACGCTCGTCGAGCTCATTCGCCAGCTGATGGAACGTCAGGCACTTCGGCGCGTCGAAGCAGGAGGTCTCGACGACGACCAGGTCGAGCGGTTGGGTCAAGCCTTCATGCGATTGGATCAACGCATGAAGGAGCTACTCGCAGAATTCGAGCTAACCGAACAAGACTTGGCGCTCAACCTGGGTCCGCTCGGCGACCTGATGTAGGCCAGGCAGTATCACGCCTACGGACGGCTACTGCACCCGCGCGCGCGGTCCTCGGCGCATCGTCGAGCCCGTCGAGCTTGTGTCCGAGTCGCCCCGAAACCGACCCTGAAAATCGGCAAGGTCAAGGTCCCCTTCCAAGAAGCTCGCGACGGCGTAGAAGACGCCGGCGCCAACCAGGCAAAGGACCGCGTCGCCAAGTCCAAACGCAATCCAGGCTGCTGTGAACGCGAAACCCAATCCGGCGGCAAAGTACTTTCGTGTAGTCATGCGAGCTCCCTTCGTTGCGTTCGCTCGAAACTGGTCAAGGTGATATTCACTGGCATCTCCGGCAACCCATGATTTCCGAGCTCGTCGTGCGCGTCGGCTCGGACTGCCCGCAACGTCTCAGCGAGTTCCCGCGCCCGAGTGACGGACACGTTCACCGTGACCTCGTTGCCGCCATAACGAGCGGCCGCGTGCTGGACGGCATCGCGATCGAGTGCCGCACCTTCGACCGCGCGTTCGATGGCTCGCGGCGCCACCTTGGTCACGCCACGCTCGTCATCTCTCAGACGGAGGTCGGTTCGCGCGAGGTATGGACGGGGCAAGCTCTTCCATGCGAGATAGCCAAAGCCGAGGAAGCCGGCGAATCCGGCCAGACCGGCGATCAGGCGGGTGGTCGAGGTGATATCAGCAGCGGTCAAGTCGGACAGATAGTTGTAGGCAGTCCGGTATCCGCTGATCTGATTGACGGTGTGCGCGGAGACCTTCAGCGCTAGCAGGAGAAGCATCAACCCGTACCAGACGAGCGCGAGCGAAAATACGATCAACACAGCTCGGCCAATGAACGCCACCGGTGAAGTTCGGATCCGAACTCGCTGACGGAGCATCGTCTACTGCACCCGCGGTTCATGCTTGGCGACCTTTGGGTGCACCTGCGCGCGAATCTGAAAGGTCTCGGTGAGCGGGGCCAGCGCGGCGCTCGTCTGCGCTTGCACTTCCTGTGGCCGGTCGGCGCGCGAGTGTGAAGCTTGGACGCCGATCCTAACCGCACCTCGTCGCCCGACCCGAACCTTGACCTTTGTCGCCGTCACGCCTCGAGCCTGCTCTGCCATCGCGCCAGCCACGCGACCAAGAACACGCGGTCTCGCGGCGAGTATGCCATCGTCATTCTTCTCAAGGATGGCCAATCGCCCACGGCGGCCGAAGGCGATTCCCAGCAGCAGTACCAAGCCGATCACGAGCGCGCCGAGGCCGCAGAGCGCGGCGACCCCTGCCACAGACCCGGAGGCCTCAAGTCGGCGGAGAAGGTCGCCGACGTCGGTTCGCAGCTGCGGAAGGTGAACCAGCTTCGCGAGACCCGGGAGATTGAAATCTCCGCTAGCCGTCCACCCGATTGCGAACAAGGCGATCGCCAGGCCGCAAAGCGATAACGCGACAAGCAGAGCCAGCGTCACCAGCCTGGCAAAGATGCGTAGCAGCGCGCTCATGACCCAGTGACCTCCGAGGCGCTCGGATCTCGCAGATCCTCAAAGGCGACAATCACGTCGCCGAGAATGCTGTCGAGCTCGGCCTTCTTGGCAGCGCGCCGCACCCGGTCTCTCACCTCATCGCCTAACGCAAACAACGACTCGATCGGCCACTGCGCGACAAGGTGGAGTTCAACGTCGAACCGTGCATCTCGGCGTGCAGCGACGATGACCCCGGTCAAGATCTCCCCCTCGTCCTCGGTCGCCCATAGCTTTTGCGCGCCCGCTACACCGTCGGCAACTTGAGGCAGCGCCTTCGCGGCCTCGAGCGCGATCCGACCGAGTCGTGAGCGGGGCGAGCTCTTGCGGGCCTTCGGCGCCGGCTCCGAGGACATGTGAGATGCCGTCACGCCCGGCTACTCGACCCGCGCCGGCTCCGAAGAAGCTTCATCGCCAGGGAAGTACAGATCGTCGACCGCGATGTTGACTTCCTTCACCGACAGGCCAGTGATTCCCTCGACGCGCTTAATGATGTTGTCGCGGACCGCCTCGGAGACCTCGGGAATCGATTCTCCGTACTCGATGACCAGAGTCAGATCGATGGCAGCTTCGCGCTCGCCAACTTCGACCGACACCCCCTGCGTGCGTTGAGTGCTGAGACCGACCCGCTGGCCGACGCTGCCGATCGCGCGTGCGGTTCCGCCACCCAGCTCGTAGACGCCGGGGACCTCGCGCGCCGCGATGCTCGCCACCTTCGTGACAACCACGTCGCCGAGACGTGTGGTGCCGCGCGTCGTTGTGAGCACACCTTCCCCGCGCGACCGCGCGGCACTGGATGCTCTGCTGACCTGCTGTGAGCCGCTGGAGCTCGAGCCTGACCCCTCGCCCTCTTCATTCGGCGTGTTTGGTTTCTGCTCAGCCATCTA